>JBIIZX010000149.1:0-7735 GCA_044346055.1 Burkholderiaceae bacterium
CGCCAGTTGATTCGCTACCATCTGAACGGCCAACCGCTGAACACGCGGCGCATCCTGCAAGACCTGCGCGCCATGGAAACCGAGGCGCTCGAGTCCCCGTGATCAAACTGCCTGGGTCGCGACTGCGGGCCCAGCTCCCGAGCCGCTGCCTCAATCAACCGACATGACCGCCCTCAGCGTCAACCTCAACAAGGTCGCCCTGGTGCGCAACACGCGCGACCTGGGCATCCCGAGCGTCACCAAGTTTGCGCAGATCGCGCTCGAGGCCGGCGCTGATGGCATCACCGTGCATCCGCGTCCCGATGGCCGCCACGTGCGCGCCCATGACGTGTACGAGCTCGCGCAGCTGCTGCGCCAGTGGCCGGCCTGCGAGTTCAACATCGAGGGCAATCCGTTTCATCAGCTGATGGACTTCGTGCGAGCGGTCAGGCCGCAGCAGTGCACCTTTGTGCCGGATGAATCGGGCCAGTCCACCTCCGACCATGGCTGGGACCTGGTGCGCGATGGCGCGCGCGTGCGGCCCTTCGTCGAGGAGGCCAAGGCGCTCGGCGTGCGTGTGAGCCTGTTCATGGACCCGGTGCCCGAGGCGATGGCGCTGGCGCGCGAGGTGGGCGCCGATCGCGTCGAGCTCTACACCGAGCCGTATGCCAAGGCCTTTGGCACCGACGCGCAGGCGGAGGAGCTGGGGCGCTATCGCGCGGCCGCGCAGGCGGCGCTTGCGCTCGGGCTCGGCGTCAATGCGGGCCATGACCTGAACAGCGACAACCTGGCGCTGTTTCTCGCGCAGGTGCCCGGTGTGCAGGAGGTCTCGATCGGCCATGCGCTCACGGCCGATGCGCTCGAGTTCGGCATGGCCAAGACGGTCGGTCTGTACGTGGCCGAGATTCGCAAGGCTGGAGCGGGCCGGTGATCGTCGGCATTGGCACCGACCTGATCGAGATCCCACGCATCGAGGCGGCAGTGACGCGTCATGGTGAGCGGTTTGCACTGCGCATCCTTGGCCCCGGTGAGTTGCAGCGCTATGAGCAGCGCCGCGCCAAGAGCGAACGGCGCGGGCTCGCATTCCTTGCCACGCGGTTTGCGGCGAAAGAGGCCATCAGCAAGGCACTTGGACTAGGCATGCGCATGCCCATGACCTGGCGCAGCGCAGAGGTGATCAACGAAGCGAGTGGCAAGCCCGTGGTGCTCGTACACGGTGAGCTCAAGGCGTTTGTTGAAGCACGCGGGCTGCGCCTGCATGTGTCGGTGACCGATGAGCGCACGCTGGCGATGGCCTACGCCGTCGCCGAGTCTGACTGAAAGATCAGGAAGCGCAGCCATGCTGGGGCCGGTTGTTCTGGACGTTGAAGGCCCGCGCCTCACCGCGGCCGACCGGGATCGCCTGCGCCATCCACTGGTCGGCATGGTCATCTTGTTCGGCCGCAACTATCGCAGCCCGGCCGAGCTCGCCGAGCTCACGACCGAGATCCATGCGCTGCGCGACCCGGCACTGATCATTGCCGTGGACCATGAAGGCGGACGCGTGCAGCGCTTTCGCCAGCCGCCGTTTACGCGCATTCCAGCCATGGCCGAGCTCGGCCGACTGTGGGATGACGATGTGCTTCGGGCCTGCCGGGTGGCCGCGTCAACCGGCT
Organism: Burkholderiaceae bacterium; assembly: GCA_044346055.1. Classification (GTDB taxonomy): domain Bacteria; phylum Pseudomonadota; class Gammaproteobacteria; order Burkholderiales; family Burkholderiaceae_F; genus JALHMQ01. The sequence continues at coordinate 1,635 of JBIIZX010000149.1, forward strand.
ACGTGATGGCGGCCGAGTTGCGCGCCTTTGGCGTTGACCTCACCTTCGCTCCCGTGCTCGATATCGACTGGCAGCGCAGCGGTGTGATCGGCAACCGCGCGTTTCATTCAGATGCGCGCGTGGTCGCGATGCTTGCCAGTCATCTGTGTCACGGCATGGCATTGGCCGGCATGGCCAACTGCGGCAAGCACTTTCCTGGGCACGGCTGGGCCGAGGCGGATTCGCACACGCACGAGCCGACTGACGAGCGTGCTCTGTCCGCGATTCAAGCAGCCGACATGGCGCCCTATGGCTGGATCGGCGCCACGCTCGCCAGCGTGATGCCGGCCCACGTGATCTACCCGCAGATCGACACGCAACCAGCCGGCTTCTCGCGCCGCTGGATTGGCGAGATCCTGCGTGGCGAGCTGGGCTTCACCGGCGCGATCTTCAGTGATGACCTGACCATGGAAGGTGCCAAGGTCGCCGGCACCGTGGTCAACGCAGGCCAGATGGCCATTGATGCCGGCTGTGACTTCGTGCTCGTGTGCAACAACCCGCAGAAGGCCGACGAGCTGCTCACCGGCCTCAAGTGGTCAGCCAGCCCGGCATTTGCCGAGCGGCTGGCGCGCATGCAGCCGCGCGGCGAAGCGTTGCCGATCGAGACACTGCAGGCGAGCATGCTGTATCGGCAGGCACTGGCTGACGTGCAGGCCTGGGCAGCGCGCGCCAGTGCGGCCGCCCCGGGCTCGTAAAATGCATGCGCTCGGGGTGATCGCCGAGTTGGTCGCTGGGTTGGTCGCTGTGTTGGGCGCGTTGTTGGCTGCTTAAGTCGGTTCAACACAGCCCAGCGAGCGCAACGGCTCGACCGGGCGGGCGATGATGGGGCCACGCGCCATCGATCCCCTTCCTCGCGATCCATCCACCAGCTCCTGTCAGTCCCTCGCACTTGCAGTCGCCGTGTCAGCCGAACCCACATCCCCCGCCACCGACCCAGACGCCGGCGCCGCTGCGCCCGCTGCGTTTGACCCGCGGCCGGTGCTCGATGGCCTGCCGGGCCTGCCGGGGGTGTATCGGATGTTCGACGTGCAAGGCAATCCGCTGTACGTGGGCAAGGCGCGCGATCTTAAAAAGCGCGTCAGCTCCTACTTCAATCGCGGCCCCGGCCCGCGCATCGCGCACATGGTGGCGCGCATCGCGCGCATCGAGACCACGGTCACTCGCTCCGAGGCCGAGGCGCTGCTGCTCGAGAACAACCTCATCAAGACGCTGGCGCCGCGCTACAACATCCTGTTTCGCGACGACAAGAGCTATCCGTACCTGAAGTTCACCGCGCACGCCTATCCGCGCATTGCCTACTACCGCGGCGCGGTCGATCGCAAGGCGCAGTACTTCGGGCCCTATCCCAACGCCTGGGCGGTGAAGGACAGCATTCGCGAGCTGCAGAAGGTGTTTCACCTGCGCACCTGCGAGGACACGGTGTTCAACCACCGTTCGCGCCCCTGCCTGCTGCACCAGATCCAGCGCTGCAGCGCGCCCTGCGTCAAGCTGATCGACGAGGCCACCTATGCGCAGGACGTCGACCGTGCGGTGCGCTTTCTGCGCGGGCAGACCCGCGAGGTGATGGCCGAGCTCGAGGCCAAGATGCAGGACTTTGCCGAGCAGCTGAAGTTCGAGCAGGCGGCCGCGGTGCGCGACCAGCTGGGCTCGCTGTCGCGCGTGCTGCACCAGCAGTCGGTCGAGGCCACCGGTGGCGCGGCGCAGGACGTGGATGCCGACATCATTGCGGTGGCGCTCGATGGCGGGCAGGCCTGCGTCAATCTCGCCATGGTGCGCGGTGGCCGCCATCTGGGTGACAAGCCGTTTTTCCCCTTGCGGGCCGAAGAAGCCACCGACCCGGTTGAAGTGCTCGAGGCCTTTCTCTCCCAGCACTACGCTGAAGACGCGCCGCCGGCGGTGCTGGTGGTCAATGCCGATCTCGACGCCGCCGCGTGGCAGACACTGTTCACCGAGCGCGATGGCGCTCGTGTCTCCATCCTGCGCCAGCCGCAGGCGCAGCGCCGCCGCTGGCTCGAGATGGCCGAGGGCAACGCCAAGCTTGCACTGGCCCGTCGGCTGGCCGAAGAAGGCTCGCAGCAGGCGCGCACGCAGGCGCTGATCGACGTGCTGAGCCTGGAGGTAGAAGAGGGCGACGCTGCACGCCTGCGCGTGGAGTGCTTTGACGTGAGCCACACCATGGGTGAGGCCACACAGGCGTCCTGCGTCGTGTATGCCGGCCATGCCATGCAGCCTAAGGAGTACCGTCGCTTCAATATCACCGACATCGAGCCCGGTGATGACTACGCCGCCATTCGCCAGGTGCTCACGCGGCGCTACAGCGTGGTGGCGCGCGGCGAGGCGGCCCTGCCCAACCTCGTGCTGATTGATGGCGGCAAGGGCCAGGTCGAGGTGGCGCGCCAGGTGTTCGAGGAACTCGGCCTGGATATCGGCGTGCTGGTTGGCGTGGCCAAGGGCGAGGAGCGCAAGGTCGGTCTCGAAGAGCTTGTGTTCCCTGATGAGCGCGCGCCGCTGGTGCTGGGGCGCGAGTCACAGGCGCTGATGCTGGTGGCGCAGATTCGCGACGAGGCGCACCGCTTTGCCATCACGGGCATGCGTGCGCGGCGCGCCAAGACACGTAACACATCGCAGGTCGAAGAGCTCGAGGGCATCGGCCCCAAGCGGCGGCAGAAGCTTCTGGCGCGCTTTGGCGGCGTACGTGGCTTGCGTGCCGCATCGGTGGAGGACATTGCCCAGGTCGATGGGGTTTCGCGTAAGCTGGCCGAGCGGATTTACGCGCAGCTTCATGGCCAGCCAAGCGAATAACAGCACGATCATGAACGTGCCGATGGCGCTCACCTGGGCGCGCATCGCGATGATCCCAATGGTGGTCGGCGTGTTCTACCTGCCCGACGCCTGGCTCACGCCCCACGGCAAGAACGTCACCGCCTGTGTGCTGTTCACGGTGGCCGCCATTACCGACGCCTTTGACGGCTGGTATGCGCGCAAGTTTGGGCAGATCACTCGCCTGGGCGCGTTTCTCGACCCGGTGGCCGACAAGCTCATGGTGTGCGCGGCGCTGGTGGTGCTGGTGGCCCTCGGCCGCATTGACGAGTTTGTGGCGCTCGTCATCATCGGCCGCGAGATCACGGTCTCAGCGCTGCGCGAGTGGATGGCGCAAATTGGCGCCTCAGCGAGCGTGGCCGTCAACGCACTGGGCAAGATGAAGACCATCATGCAGATGGTCGCCATTCCCGTGCTGCTGTTTCACGACCCGCTCTTTGGCGTGGTGCCGGTGGCCCAGATCGGCACGCTGCTCATCTACATTGCCGCAGCGCTGACGGTCTATTCGATGCTGTACTACCTGAAGCTCGCATGGCCGTACCTGACGGGGCGGGCATAAGCCGACAGGCTTCAGCAACCGGGCATCAGCAGCCGGGCATGAGCGGCACGCGTGAACGGCGCAAGACGGCCGGCCGCAATGCCTTTTGACAGCATGTCACCGGTCGATATAATCGCGCTCCGCGTTGTGGCTGATGCGTGATCTTTTGATGCATCAGCCGCTCTGCAGGCGGGAATAGCTCAGTTGGTAGAGCGCAACCTTGCCAAGGTTGAGGTCGCGAGTTCGAGCCTCGTTTCCCGCTCCAGGTTTCCTACAAAGGGGAAGCAGTTGCTTCCCCTTTTTGCTTCGCCGGTGGCGTTTCACCGGTCGCTCGGGCTGCTTTGCTGCGGCACGGCGGGGTGGCAGAGTGGCCATGCAGCGGACTGCAAATCCGTGTACGCCGGTTCGATTCCGACCCCCGCCTCCATTACCCCCAAGGGGCGCCATCAGATAGCCCGCTGATCCCTTAAGAATCAGTGCTTTAGCGTCCATTGACTTCCGCCCCTGTCCGCTCATAATGGGGGTAACGGCGGGGGTAAGGTTCTCCGTCGAACTGAACGGAGGTCACTATGGATGGGGGTAACGCGAGAGCGATCAATCGCCTCGCTGTTCGCAGCATCGACGCGTGGCGCAAGAAGGCAGCAGCGGGCGAGAAGCTCAGCGATGGCGGAGGTCTCTTTCTTCGCAAGTTGCCAAGTGGCGCGACAACGTGGCAGCTCAAGTATCGCCACGGCGGCATCGAGAAAACTTTCAGTGTTGGACAAGTCGATCTTGCTGAAGCACGTGATGAGCGCGAGCGCATCAAACGGCTACTGAAAGAAGGCAAGGACCCCGTGCAGACGCGCCGCATCGAGCGCGCTGAAGAGGTTGCATCAAGCGGCGAGACGTTCTCCGATCTCGTAGCGTCCTGGCTGAAGAAGCAAAAGCCGGCCTGGTCGCACATCCACTACGACAAGTCCTCGAAGGCCATCGAGCGGCACGTGACGAGCACGCTCGGCAAGCTGCCTGTTCGAGACATCACACCTTCGATGGTGTCGTCCGTGATCGAAGCAGTGCAGACAGGGGGCAAGCGCGAGACGGCTGCGAAGATCCTGCAGCACACGCGGGCAATCTTCCGACTGGCTGCAGCCAAAGGCCTGCGTAACGACAACCCCGCAGAAGCGGCGATAGAAGTGCTGGCACCGGTCGGAGATGTGAAGCGCCGGCCTGCGTTGCTCGACTTCAAATCGCTCGGCGAGCTGCTCCGTGCTGCTGAGCGCGCCAACATCTCGCAAGAGGTACGGCTCTGCCACCGGCTCATCGCTTTCACAGCGACGCGAATCGCAAACGCGACCGCTGCAAAGTGGAGCGAGTTCGATCTCGATGCGCAGGTGCCAACGTGGCGGATTCCGCGCAACTCGATGAAGGTGCGAAGGGGCAGGGCGCACGATCACGTCGTGGTCCTGCCTGGTCCGATCGCGGAGGACTTAAAGCGGTGGCGGACGACGCAGAGCGATGCCAAGAGCTCGTATCTGTTCCCCCGGCGTGGTGAAGGGCGCGGCGAGCATCGGCAGCCATACATCGCGCGCGAAAGCGTGGAGAAGATGCTCCATGCGCTCGGGTACAGGGACCGGCACGTCGCCCACGGTTGGCGATCGTCGTTCTCAACACTCGCCAAGGACAGCGGCAAGTTCGAGAAGGACGCGATCAACCTGGCGCTCGACCACATCCACGATAGTGAAGTGGCGCGAGCCTACGACCGCGGCCAACGGTGGGAGCAGCGGGTCGCGCTGGGCACCTGGTGGGGCGAGCAGCTCGACCAGTCGCAGCGCGGTGCGGACGTTGTTTAGCTGCCTGTGCCGCAGCGCAAGCGGAAGGCGGCTTAGGGCGGCTTTATCTCGTACTGACCTGACTTGCCGTCGGCGGGACCAAAGCGGAGCGCTGACGGCGCCTTCCGGTACCACACGTAGAGACTCATCGTCGGTGTTGCCTGTGCCTGACGTGCGATGACCCACCACTTTCCATCATCGCTAGGGCCGTCCCAGAGACAAGCGCTCATGCCTGTGCCAGTCGGACTGTTTGACGGTTCGACCATGATGAACAGCTCGCAGGCATCTTTCTCTTCTATCGGAACCGCTGCGAAGACGGGCCCCCAGACGCCAGCGCGCGGTCGCAGTTCGACTATCTGCTTCCCGCTCGGGTGTGCAGTGTGCAGTGACACTTGGTAGGGCTGGATCGCCTTGGCGTCAAACGAGGGCGCTCTCTTCTCTGCAGCCGCGACGATCCTTTCTTTCCAGTCGGGATCAGTCGTACTCAGAAACAGTCGCGTCCGGATCTCGGCGGGCAGCAGCGCTTTGTCTACGGATGACGGAAACAACGCGATCACCCGGTACTGCTGCGATCTGGCGCTGAGTGCACGGTCGAGCGCATAGGCGTACTCCTCCTTGCACGGCTCACTCTGCAGGCTGTTCTGCGTGGCATATAGCAACCAAGCGTCGCTTTGAGCCGGGTCGCAGATGAACGCTTCGATCTGCTGCCAAAGCCTTTGCCCTGCACCAATAGTCCAACGGTCCAGCTTGACGATAGCGCCTGCTCGCTGCAGCTCTTGTGCAACGAAATCGACATCACCGCTTTCGTTGTCTTTCCATGCGTAAGTAAGCCAATGGCGGGCGACAATTATCTTGAGCGCTCAGCGACAACTATCGTGAGCGGTTGACGCATGCCG
>JBIIZX010000150.1:0-7701 GCA_044346055.1 Burkholderiaceae bacterium
GGTCACGTGGCTCGCGACCGTTGCCCTGCCGGCGCTGCTGGCCTGGCCGCTGTTCGCCTTCAGCTGCTACTGGTTCACCGAACGCGCCCGTGCGCGCTTTGACTGGCTGCAGCAGCAGTAGCTTGCGTTGCGGCGCTGCCGGGCTTTGCCGCTAGCGCAGCCCGGCCGCCCGGTCGTCTCTTAACTCGTCTGTCAACGCGTCTCTCAACTCGTCTCTAAACCCGGCCGCCAGCTCAAGCGTCAGCTGCGCCGCCGGCACCTCGCGGCATCCCTGCGTGTTCTGCCCGGCCCACAACGGTGAGAACTCGCCGCTGCCCTGCGCTTCGGCCTTGGCGCGCAGCGGCGCGATAGCGGCAGTGGCCAGCGGGAAAGCAGGCGGCAAGCTGCTCAGTGGGCCGAGCTCGCGCATCAGGCGATTGAACATGCCGCGCGCCGGCCGCCCCGTGAACAGATTGGTCAGCGCCGTCACCTGCGCCTGCGGGCTTTTGAGTGCTGCGCGGTGCATCGGTGTGGTGGTCACCTCCGGGCAAAGCAGGTAGGCCGTGCCCACCTGCACGCCGGCCGCACCAAGCGCGAGTGCCGCGGCCACGCCTTGCGCATCCGCAATGCCGCCGGCCGCAACCACGGGCACCTTCACCGCCCGCACGATCTGCGGCAGCAGCGCAAAGGTGCCGGCCTGCTGCGCGAGGTCGTGCGAAAGAAAATGGCCGCGATGGCCGCCGGCTTCCAGTCCCTGCGCAATGATCGCGTCCACCCCTTGCGCTTCCAGCCAGCGCGCTTCTTCGACCGTGGTGGCAGAGGACAGCACCTTGGCACCCCAGCGCCGCACGCGTGCCAAGAGATCGGCCGGCGGCAGGCCAAAATGAAAGCTCACCACCGGCGGCGTGAACTCCTCCAGCACTTGTGCGGCCTCGAGGGAGAACGGCAGCCGGCCGGGACCGGTGACGATCGACGCCGGGTCGATGCCGAACTCCTTGTAGTACGGCGCCAGTGCCGCCTGCCAGGCCTGCTCGCGCGCTGCGTCCGCCGCCGGCTGCTCGTGGCAGAAGAAGTTGACGTTGTAGGGGCGCGTGGTCTGCGCACGGATTGCCGCCAGCTCCTTGCGGATGGCCTCAGGCGTGAGCATTGCGCAGGGCAGCGAGCCGAGCGCGCCGGTGTTGCTCACCGCCACCGCGAGCGGGCTCAGCTGCACGCCGGCCATGGGCGCCTGGATGATCGGCAGCTCGATGCCCAGCAGGTCCTGCAGCCGTGTGTCGTGGGTTGGCATGGGTTGCTCCTTCGCCGCGCCGGAGTGAACCTCCGCTACGCGCGGTCAGCGCGGTCAGCGCAGTTTGGTCTTCTTCGGCGCCAGCGCCGGCAGCCGCGCCTCGATCAGTGCCAGCAGATCGCGTGCGCCCAGCACATGCACGCCGTCGCCAGCAGCGCGCACACCCTCGGCGATTGCCAGTGCCGCGTTGCGCGGCGACAGTTGCTGCGCGTAGCGCGGCAGCATGATCTCGCCCACGGCGCGCCCCATCATGCCCACGATGCGCGCCAACAGCGGGCCGCGACGGTCCTGAACATCAGCGGCGGTGGGCCGCACGATCACCAGCCGCGCAAAGCCCATCGCCGCCAGGTCCAGCTCGGCCTGCGAGCTGATGTGGCTGGCCCCCGCGCTCATCTGCATCAGCGCCGCCAGCGGCGCGATGACCGCCAGTCGCTGTGCGCCGGCGTCGCGCGCAATGCGCGCTGCGGCTAGCAACTCGTCCTCGGCAAAGCGCCGGATCGGCGTGGCCTTAGGGACGAAGGTCTCGTCCCCGGTCAGGCAGATCCACGCATCATCGACGAGCGGTGTGCCATGCCCCACCACCCACGGCGCAAAGCGCGCGGTGCCCGAGCCGATTGGCTGCGTGACGCCCACATGCACCTGCCGGTACTCGCCCGAGCCCAACAGCAGCGCCAGCAGTTCTTCGCCGAGGGCACCGGCAAACCCGAGGGCGAGCGCGCTGCGGATTAGCGTGGCCGGTGCAGGGGCGGCGCTCTGCCCGGTCTGCAAGGCGTTAGTGACGATCTTCATGGGGACATCATAGGCAAGGTGGCCCTGCCGCACGTTGCAATGTCGCCTGATCGTCGGCAGGATGAGAGCCGAGTTTCGGCCATCACCGGAAGTTCAGGGCGCGACCGCGTATGGCAGCACAGACCGATTGCGGTCGGCCAGACTTCGCGGGCGAATGTCGGCTCGCACCGTTACCTGACTTTCGCTGGTCGCACCGCCGAGAGACGGGATTACCTCAAGACCTGCCGGACGATGACGAACCGACGGCGACTTCGGGTCGGTTCATCCGGGCGGCTTGGTCTGGAACAGCTTCCGTCGACCGCTACGGGTCACTGCCGACCCGCAGGAGACAGTTGCCGTACCGGTCTCGGTGCCGCGAAGCAGCCGTCCCGATCGGCACGAACTAGATTCCCGACAACGCCGCGTCCAAGGCCGAGACCAGCGCGCTGGCTTGCGAAGCCACGTTCTCCACCGGTCGCCGCAGGGCCTTCGCGGGCAAAGGTGCGGCGTAGTGCGCCAGCGCATGTAGCCGCTGGCCCTTTACCATGATGATCGGACATAGCGCGGTCGGCACCTTGGTCGCGACATCGAGCACAACCAGCGGCATGGTCAGCCGCGTGGCCAAGGCATCCAGCAGATCGCTCTGGACCACCACCACGTAGGGGATGCCCTCGGCCGCGCTGCCGCTGGGGTTGGGGAAGACGTCGTACTGGGCCATCGGCCACTCACCACGGGCGCAGGTCGGCGCCAGGAATGCCGTGCGTCTCGAAACGAGCGTTCTGGGCGGCGATCCAATCACCGTACTCGGCTTCGAACGCCTTCTTGCGTGCGGCGCGGTTCGCCTTGTCGTGGTTGGCCTTCAGGGCCTGGTACTGCTCGGCCGAGAGGATCACGGTGTCGAGTTGGCCGGCTTTTTCCACGAACACAGGTTCGCGCTTGGCCTGGGCGCAGAGGCTGCCAAAGCGGTTCTTGGCTTCTGTGGCGGTGACGCGCATGGTGGTCTCCAAAGATGTTTGGCCATTTTAGCCATTGAAGACCACGGGCGCAAAGCGGTGCGGCATGCGCGCATCGTGCCCATGCTGGCCGATGAAGGCATGTACCTGGGCAGCGAATCGAGCATGGCCCGCGTGCTCAAGGCTCGCGGCCAGTCTGCACGCGGCGGTGCGGGTCAAATCGAACGACCGCAAGCGGCTGGGACAACTGTGCCTTGAGGACTTGACCGCCAGCGCCCCTGGTGAACGGTCCAAGGACGTGCAGACACCACTCGACGCGACGGCATGGGCGTCCAATCAAGGCACTTCAGGCCGCCGAAGGCCAGTCTTGGTCCTTGCCCAGGGCCTTTGATTCTCCTATGCTCCGAACGCCTGCGAACCGACCGCACCGTCGGCACCAAAAAAACTTCATCGAACGCCAAGTGCCTGCCCTTCCCGCCAATTACATCGCGCGTGGCAGCCCGGCGCGCTCAGCGGCACGTGGCAAACTCGATCGCAAAAACCCGCCATCACCTCGGCGTCCAACTCATCCATCGACTCGGCCATTGCCCACACTGCGGGCAGCCAAGCGAAAGATTGCTTTTGTGACACAGTAAGACTAAAGAGATCAGGGTTGTGTCCGAGAGCGAGAACCCGGGTTCAGCCGTAGACATCCCGAATCATTGGCGTTTCGAGGACTCGCAGCTCAAGCCCCGAGCGCTCGGCGAGCCATCGGCCAAGCGCGAGAGCCTCGGTTGACACGTAGGGCGCTCGAAGGAGCACTACATTGGTCCACCTCGCCCCGCGCTGGCCACGCATGTATTCCACTGGTTCCGCTATGGCCTCCAGTATGAACTCATCTACCCCCCAGGAGGCTGGCTGCTTCCACGGCGTTATGCAAAGCGATTGAACCTGCGCCAATACATGCAAGCGCGGGCCGCAACGCCGCACGCGGAACACACCCGTCGTAGAACAGCGCCACTCGTCGCGGCACCAGCCGTTTCGGGCCGCCAAGCCGCTAAGGCCAATACTGGCGAGACCCGCCAGGACAGAGACCAACGCCAGTCCGAGCATTTCAACGTTGCCCCACTCGTCCAAGAACTTCAAGAGCGTGGCGATAGCGACGGCGAACGTGAGCGTCGCGAGCAGTAGCGCCAGGGTACCGACAAGCCATCGTCCCATGCGGCCGCCTCGCGTGAGCACAGAAGCTCCGCTGGCGTCCTGCGTTAGAACCCAGGGCGACGGGATGGCAGCCTCGTACTCAGGGTCAACTGCGGTTTTTAGGTTGAGTGCTGCCTGTAGCTGCCGGGCAGCCCGCTCGACCGCTTCGCGCGATGCACCCCGTCGGCTCAGAGCCTCGAGTCTCTCGGCCACCTTGATGAACAAAACCGTTTTGTGATTGCTGGCGCTGGAAGCAAACACTCGGCTCACTTGCGATTGCTTGATTCGCCGACGCCAAGAGAAGGGGCCGTACCGCGTTTGCACCAGGATGGTTTCGCCATCGACGCGCACAAGGTCCTTGATCCAGATTACGCCGAGTGCAGCGACGGCAAGCGAGGCCGCAACAGCGCCCCATAGAACCGCCACGCATCCCTGGATCAAGCGCACGGCCAAAGCGCCGACTGCGTTCACAATGGGCGAAACCGAATCAGGAAGGTTCGACGTATCGCGCCAATGAGGAAAGAAAACGTTCGTTGACACCACGAAGTTTGCAAAGGCCAGCCAGAGAGCGAGCGCACCGAAGAGAAACAGGCTCAGGACGAGATGGTCGCCCTCAACGAACCGCAACTCCACGGGTTTCACGGCAGCCTCATCAAGCATGGTCTGTGTCCGGCAATGTTGACCGCCAGCATTTTCCGACGCCGACGACCACTACGTAGGGGATGCCCTCGGCCGCGCTGCCGCTGGGGTTGGGGAAGACGTCGTACTGAGCCATCGGCCGCTCACCACGGGCGCAGGTCGGCGCCAGGAATGCCGTGCGTCTCGAAACGAGCGTTCTGGGCGGCGATCCAATCACCGTACTCGGCTTCGAACGCCTTCTTGCGTGCGGCGCGGTTCGCCTTTGTCGTGGTTGGCCTTCAGGGCCTGGTACTGCTCGGCCGAGAGGATCACGGTGTCGAGTTGGCCGGCTTTTTCCACGAACACAGGTTCGCGCTTGGCCTGGGCGCAGAGGCTGCCAAAGCGGTTCTTGGCTTCTGTGGCGGTGACGCGCATGGTGGTCTCCAAAGATGTTTGGCCATTTTAGCCATTGAAGACCGCGGGCGCAAAGCGGTGCGGTATGCGCGTCGGCCCGTGCTGGAGCAACATTCATCGAGGTCGGCTTCTGGCCGTCAATGTGAGCTCGAGGCTGCGCCAGGAGGTCGACCTTCGATGCGTGGGCATGGCTGGGCAAGGTCCGCCGTCGGCAAAGCCCGCGAACTAACATTGCCGACCAGTAACCGACGTTGACGAAGTCCTCGCAGAAGGCCATAAAGCGGGCATGTCCAGGCGCCCGTCAGTCGTCAGTGCAGCCAGATGACGTGGGCCTCTTGGACGCCACCGGTCGCCGCCGGCTGCTGAAGAACCTCTCCTGATATGCGCCTGACCGACTGTCACAACTTCCATGACTTCCGCGAACTGGCCCGGCGACGGCTGCCGGGTCCGATCTTCAACTACATCGACGGCGCGGCGGATGACGAGGTGACCTATCGGCAGAACACGGCGAGCTTCGAGCGCTGCGATCTCGTTCCTAATGTCCTGCGCGGAGTCGACACGGTTGATCTTTCCGTGACGGTGATGGGCCAGAAACTGGCCATGCCCGTGTACTGCTCGCCGACGGCGCTGCAGCGACTGTTCCACCATCAGGGCGAACGGGCGGTTGCCGCCGCCGCATCGAAGTTCGGCACCCTGTTCGGCGTGTCATCACTGGGCACGGTCAGCCTCGAAGATCTGCAAAGTTCTTCGCTCTCATCGGCGAACAGGCCTCCGGCAAGGTCGAGTTCATCTGCGCGGATGTGTGCCGACCCTACCTGGAGATCATCGCCAGGCATTACCCACAGGCGCTGAACACCCTGGACCGCTTCCACATGGTGGTCAAGCTGAACAAGGCGCTCGATGAGGTCCGTGCCGGCGAGGCACGGCGCATGGTTCGCGAGGGCTACGAGCCGGTGCTGAAGCACAAGCGCTGGTGCCCGCTCAAGCGACCGGAGAACCTGACCGACAAGCAGAACATCAGTCTGCGCGAGCTACTGGTCTACAACCTGCGGAGCGTGCGGGCGTACCTGCTGAAGGAGGAGTTCCAGCTTTTCTGGGACTACGAATCACCGGCCTGGGCGGCCAAGTACCTCGACGCCGTTTGCGTCCGGGCGATGCGTTCGCGCATCGAGCCGGTGAAAAACTTCGCCCGCACCGTGCGCACTCACCGGGAGCTGCTGCTCAACTACTTCAAGGCCAAGAAGCAGTTCTCCAGCGGCATCATCGAGGGCCTGAACAACAAGGCCAAAGTCACACTGAGAAAAGCGTACGGCTACCGGACCTTCAGAATCGCAGAACTCTCTCAGTATCACGTACTCGGCGGACTTCCGGAGCCAAAACTCGCCCATAGATTCTTCTGACGAACCGGAATTCGTTTACACCCTCTCAACGTGGTTTAGCCCAGCGGCGTCGCGCGCAAGGCTGCATCGGCAACTGCCTGCTCGGCCGGCGTGCCGATGTTGAACCAGCGGCCGCGATAGTGCTCGCCGGTGACGCGGCCTGCGTCCGCGTGGCGATACAGCCAGGGAAAGAGCTTGCGCTTGCCGGCGGGCTCGAAGGCGAACAGGCGCGGGGAAAACACCGCGATGTTGGCGTAGGTCAGCAGCGGTGGCATCAGGTTGATCCTGCCCTCCGCCAGGCCCATGTCGCCGCGCGGATGAAACGGCGGATTGTCCACCAGCACCAGATGCGCATCGGCCGCATTGGCTGCAATCGCCCGTGCCAGTGGCACAAGCGCGCCATAGTCGTAGTCGGTGACGATGTCGCCACTGACCGCAATGAAAGGCGCATCGCCCAGAAGCGGTAGCGCATGGATCACGCCGCCCAGCGTTTCGAGCGCATCGGCGGCCTGCGTGCCTTCACGCGAGTAGGCAATGCGAACACCATGGCGCTCGCCTGCTCCGAGCGCAGCCTCCAACTGCAGCGCCAGGTGCGCGGTGTTGATGACGATGTCCGTGATGCCCGCCGCCGCCAGCCGCGCGATCTGCCATTCGATCAGCGCCCGCCCGCCGACCTGCAGCAGGGGCTTGGGCGTGGTATCCGATAGCGGTCGCATGCGGTCGCCTCGGCCGGCAGCGAAGATGAGAGCTTTCAAGTCGGGACTCAGGAGACAGGATTCGGGATTCGGGATTCGGGATTCGGGATTCGGGAGTCAGGATTCGGGATTGGCAAAGATCGCTCAATCCTCAATCCTTATCACTCACTCAATCCTAGAACGTATAGCCCGCCCGCACCGCCACGCCTTCCAGCTCGTCGAGCAGCAGGGCGAGTGGCTTCAGCGCGTTGTAGCGCTGCGCCACGCTGCGCGCGTAGCGGACAAAGCGTGGCGTGTCGGCGAGATAGTGCGGCTTGCCGTCGCGATAGTTGATGCGCGCGAAGATGCCCAGCACCTTCAGGTGGCGCTGCAGTCCCATCCATTCAAAGGCGCGATAGAACTCGCCGTAATCGTGGCCCAGCTCGCCC
>JBIIZX010000151.1:0-7679 GCA_044346055.1 Burkholderiaceae bacterium
CGTATCCGCCGCCGAACTGCCTCGTCCAATCGCTTCGTCCCCATGCGATGCCCCCGATCTTTGCCAAATATCGGTGTAACGCACGAGAACGCTTTTGGTTGTCATGATTTAAGGAAAGCTCAATAAGTGGCGTGAGTCGCGCTCAAGGCCTTCGGTGTGCGAGAGCGTGAGAAAGCGTGCGAGCGCGCAGGTGATTGCAGCCACGCTCATGCAACCAAGCTCACGCGGCCATGCGTGCGACCTCGGCGGGCACCAGGCGCGCCGACTCGGCCCGCACCAGTGCGCGGAAGTGCGACTCACCCGGGCAGTGCGGAATCGACTCGACGGCCTCGTCCATCAGGCGGTCGAAGTAGCGCACGGCCGCGTTGAAACCGAGTTCTTCGCACGCATTGGGCCGGCCCAGCGCCTTGTCCTGTCCGACGGGCTTGCCCAGTTGCGCGGGGTCAGCAGCGACGTCGCGAATGTCGTCGGCAATCTGATAGGCCTCGCCTAGCCGCTCGCCCAGCCGACGCCAGGGCGTGGGATCGGCACCCGCCGCCTGCGCACCGGCCACTGTGGCGGCCACGAACAGCGAGCCTGTCTTCTGCCGTTGGTACTCGAGCAGGGACACGCGCGGTTCGCACTCCCAGGCCTGTCCGGCGACGATGCCTGTAGGCAGCCCGGCCGATGCGCCGATCGAGCAGACGATCGGACCAAGACGCTGCGGGCGCGAGGCTGCCGCCAGCGCCAGCACCTGGAACGACAGAACGATCAGCCCGTCACCCGCGAGCACCGCGAGCCGCTCGCCGTAGGCCTTGTGGACGGACAGGCGGCCGCGCCGCAGCGAAGCGTCGTCAAAGCACGGCAGGTCGTCGTGGACCAGCGAGGCGCAGTGCAATAGCTCGATGGCGCAGGCAGCCGCCTCGGCCAGCAGTGGTTCGTCATCACCGCAGGCGCCGGCCACGGCCAGGCAAAGTTGCGGACGGATGCGCGCACCGCCCGGGAAGACCGAGTGGCGCAGCGCTGCAAGCAGCCGCGGCGGCGTGTGCTCGTCCGCCAGGGCAAGGGAGCGCTCGAGTGCGCGTTCGATTCGTGCCTTGTTGTCCATCTGCGGCCCTCTCTTGCATCTGCAGCTGCGTGGCGCCACCGCCAGTTGCGGCAGTGACCCACGAAGGCGTGGTTTGGCTGTAACGTACCTGTACTGTTCACCTGTCGCACGTCATTGTCAAGTAAAGTTGACAGTTCTTGAGGGCAGCAGATACTTGGAACGCCGATAGCACCGATGCCTGTAGCCAGCCACCTGCCCAACGATCACCCGCAGCGCCTGCAGCTGGCAGACGAGGTGCATGCGCGTCCGCCAGCGCCGGTGCAGGCACCCGCCGTCATCACCTGCATGGCGCTCACGGACGCGCCCGCCGCAGGCTCGCTCGGCCGCGTGCAGCAGCTGGCGCTCGACCACGGCATCCAGCCGGTGCTCAGCGCCGATGCATCGCACCTGCTGGTCGAGTTGCCGAACTTGCGCGTCAAGTGGGAGCGCCACGGCGAGTTCGTGAGCCTGACTTTCGTGCGGTCGCTGCCGGATCTGCCCTACGCGTCGCTCAATACGCTGGAGGCTTTTCCCAGCGCAGTCGATGCGCTGCCCGAGGACTGGCTGGGCACACTGCCCGGCCGCACCATTGCCTGCGCCGACGTGCTGCTGGTCAAGGCCGGCAGCGAGGAGCCGCAGCCTCAGGATTTCAGCCGCTGGTTCGAGACCGATGCATTGGCCGGCGCCCATGTGCTGGACGACGCGGCCTGGGTGTTCAGCGACTTTCGTGTGGGCGCCAGCCGCCGCAGCCGCTGGCTGGCGCTGGACGTGCGGCTGGGGCGCGCGCAGACCGCACGCGTGGTGCAACGGATCGCCGAGATCGAGATCTACCGGATGATGGCGCTGCTGGGCTTTCCACTGGCACGCGCCGTGTTCCCGGAGCTCAATCGCATCGAGCAGCAGCTCGAGCGCATCACCGCCGACACGGCCGCCCTGCATGCGGGGACCAACAGCCTGGCAGTGCAGTCCGAGGAGCAGCGGCTGCTCGATGAACTCACGCGGCTGGCAGCCGAAGTGGAACGGTCGGTGGCAACCACCGCGTTTCGCTTCTCTGCGGCGCAGGCCTACTGGTCGATCGTGCGCGCGCGGCTGGCGGAGTTTCGCGAGCAGCGCCTGGGCGATGCGCGCAGCCTCACCGGCTTTCTGTCACGCCGCATGTCGCCCGCGATGGACTCCTGCGCCGCGGCCACGCGCCGGCAGGAGGAAATCTCGGCGCGCATCGAGCGCGCCAGCAGCCTGCTGCGCACGCGGGTGGACATTGCGCGCGAGGAGCAGAACCAGAAGCTGCTCGCGGCCATGGAGCGGCGCGGCGTGCAGCAGTTGCGCCTGCAGCAGACGGTCGAAGGCCTGTCGATCGCCGCCATCACGTACTACACAGTGGGGCTAGTGGGCTATGCAGCCAAGCCGCTGGAGCGATGGGTGCCCACACTGCAGTCGGAGCTTGTGACCGCGGCGGCGATTCCGCTGGTGATTCTTTTCGTCTGGCGCGCGCTCAAACGCATTCGCGCGCGGCTGGCCATTGATGAGGAGGTAAACAAATGACCGTGACTCTTACGCTGTTCTTCGCCGTCGGCCTGATCTTCGGGCTGCTCACCTACCGTCACCGGCACTTCTTCAGCGAAGGCGGCGCCCGCCCGACCGCCGACGGCGGTTTCACGGAAGGGCGGCTGATGTGGTCGGCACTGTGCAGTTGCCTGTGGCCGATCTTTGCCGTCACCGGCGTGTGGAACCTGGTGCGGCTGTCCGGGCGAGCTGCGGCGGCAAGAAGCAAGTAGCGCCGGCGCTGCCAGGGCCTGGCTGCGCGAGCGCGGCAGGCGGCGGCTTACGTGCTGGTGGGCACTGCGCCGGCCAGGTGCTTTTCCAGCCAGTGCACGCCAATGATGGTCTTCACGTCGGTGATCTGGCCTGCGAGCACGGCGGCCAGCACTGCCTGCCAGGGTGCGGTGAAGACTTCCAGCACTTCGCCGGCGTCGGTCTTGGCGCCGCGCTGCTCCAGGCCGCGCGCCAGGAACACCTCGATCTTCTCGTCGCAGTAGCCAATGGCGTTGTGAAAGCCGCCCAGATGCGTCCATTGGCGCGCCACGTAGCCGGTTTCCTCCAGCAGCTCGCGCTGGGCGCAGGCAAGCAGCGCTTCGCCCGGATCGATCTTGCCCGCCGGCAGCTCGATGAAGCTGCGGCGCAGCGGATAGCGATATTGCCGCTCGAGTACGAGCTGGCCATCGTCGAGCAATGGCACGATCATCACGGCGCCGGGATGGCGCAGGTATTCGCGCGGCGCAATGACGCCGTCGGGGCAGCGCACCCGATCCTGATGCACCTGCAGGAAGCCACCCTGCCACGCAATGCGTGCGTCAAGTGTTTCTTCGGCCAGCGGGTCAGGCGTGGGTGTCTGCTCGGGCAGCGTCATGTGCAAACACCGAGCAAAGCACGTTCTCAGCCACCAAGGGTGCGCAGCATCGCGTTGGCGCACAAGGCCAGGAGATACTGCGGCACGATGCCCAGCACGAGCACCGCCAGGCCGTTGACCGACAGCGCGATCCGCATGTCCTGCGCGGCCACCAGCGGGCGCGCGTCGACCGGCTCGTCGAAGTACATCGTCTTGACCACCCGCAGGTAATAGAACGCGCCGATCAGCGAGAACACGATCGCGACGATCGCCAGCCACAGCATGCCGCTGGTGAGCCCATTGCCCAGCAGCGCCTGCAGCACAACGAACTTGGCATAAAAGCCCATCGTTGGCGGAATGCCTGCCAGCGAGAACATCATCAGCAGCATCAGGAAGGCGTACCACGGGCTGCGCTTGTTCAGGCCGCGCAGGTCCGCGATGTCCTCGGCCTCGAAGCCCTCGCGCGCGAGAAGCAGGATGATGCCGAAGGTACCGAGGGTGGTCAGCGCATAGGTGATGACGAAGAACAGCGCCGCGCTGTAGGCGTTCGCTGTGGCCAGCATGCTGCCGCTCACCACGCCGGAGAGCATGGCCAGCAGCATGAAGCCCATCTGCGCGATGGTCGAGTAGGCCAGCATGCGCTTCAGATTAGTCTGCGCCACTGCGGTGAGATTGCCGATCACCAGCGAGCCGACCGCAAGCACGATCAGCATCTGCTGCCAGTCGACGGCAATGTTCAGCAGCCCTTCGACCAGCAGCCGGAAGGCGATGGCAAAGGCGGCCAGCTTGGGTGCGGTGCCGATGAACAGCGTCACCGGCGTGGGCGCGCCGTGATAGACGTCCGGCACCCACATGTGAAACGGCACCACGCCGAACTTGAACGCGAGCCCGGCGACAATGAACACCGTGCCGAGGACGAGTGCCGCGCGGCTGGCCACCGCACCGGAGGCGATGTCGCGCGCAATCTCGTTGATGTCGAGCGAGCCGGTGGCGCCATAGAGCATCGACATGCCGTAGAGCAGGAAGCCGGAGGCCAGCGCGCCGAGGACGAAGTACTTCATCGCCGCCTCCGTCGCCTTGGCATCGTCGCGCCGCAGTGCAATCAGCGAGTACATCGACAGCGCCTGCAGTTCGAGCCCGAGATAGATGACCAGCAGGTTGTTGGCCGAGATCATCACGAAGATGCCGAGCAGGCAGAACAGCGCCAGCGCGAACAGTTCGCCCTTCCAGATGCCCCGGTCGCGCGCATAGCCCTGCGAGTAGACCAGCATGATGCCAACGCACAATGCACTGAAGATCTTCAACACGTTGGCCATCGGATCGGTGACGCACATGCCGCCAAAGGCGTACTGCACCAGGTCGTTGCTGAAGAAGCTCCAGCAGATGGCACTGACCAGCACCAGCGCGGCCATGCTCAGGCCGTAGGTGATGTTGCGGCGGGCATCGGGGATGAACAGATCCGCCACCAGGATCGCGCAGGTCGAGATCAACAGGGCGATCTCGGGTGCGGCGGCGGCGAGGTTGAGGCTCTCCATGTTCGTTCCTACTGCGCGGCCACGGGCGTTGGCAGCTTCGACTGCTGCACGTGCTGCAGCAGGTCCGCCACTGACACATGCATCACGTCCGTGAACGGCTTGGGATACACGCCCATCCACAGCACGAAGGCGGCCAGCAACGCCAGCGCGATGAACTCGCGGGCATTGATGTCGGTAAGCGCACGCACGTGTTCATTGGCGATCTCTCCAAAGATCACGCGCTTGTACATCCACAGCGAATAGGCGGCACCCAGGATCAGCGTGGTGGCAGCAATGGCGCCGATCCAGAAATTGAACTTGACCGCGCCCAGGATCACGTAGAACTCGCCAACGAAGCCGCTGGTGGCCGGCAGGCCGCAATTGGCCATGGCAAACAGCATCATGAAGGCGGCAAACTTCGGCATCGTGTTGACCACGCCACCGTAATCAGCAATGTTGCGGCTGTGCATGCGGTCGTACATCACGCCGATGCACAGGAACATGGCCCCTGAGACAAAGCCGTGGCTGACCATCTGCACGATGGCGCCCTCCACACCAATCTGGTTGAAGATAAAGAAGCCGAGCGTCACGAAGCCCATGTGGGCGATCGAGCTGTATGCGACCAGCTTCTTCATGTCGGTCTGCACCAGGGCGACGAAGCCGATGTAGACCACCGCAATCAGCGAGATCGTGATGATGAAGCCATCGAGGTAGTGGGCGGCATCGGGCGTGATTGGCAGCGAAAAACGCAGGAAACCGTAGGCGCCGAGCTTGAGCATGATCGCCGCCAGCACGATCGAGCCGCCGGTGGGCGCCTCCACGTGCGCATCGGGCAGCCAGGTGTGCACCGGCCACATCGGCACCTTGACAGAGAACGCCGCCAGGAATGCAAGGAACAGCAGGATCTGCGGCTTCAGCTCGAGCTGCACGTCATGCCAGGCAAACAAATCGAAAGAGCCGCCGCTGACGTAGTACAGGTAGATGAGCGCGATCAGCATCAACAGCGACCCGGCCAGCGTGTACAGGAAGAACTTGAACGCCGCGTACACGCGGTTGGGCCCGCCCCACACGCCGATGATGACGTACATCGGGATGAGGGTCGCCTCGAAGAAGATGTAGAACAGCAGCGCGTCGGCCGCAGTGAACACACCGATCATGAGCCCCGACAGGATCAGGAACGCGGCGTTGTACTGCGCCACACGCTCGCTGACCACCTGCCAGCCCGCAAGGATCACGATCACGGTGATGAATGCGGTGAGCAGCACGAACCACACCGACAGGCCGTCCACGCCCAGGTGGTAGTGGGCGTTCAGCCGCTCGATCCACACCGCCTTTTCGACGAACTGCAGGCCGACCTTGCTGACATCGAAGCCGGTGTACAGCGGAACGGTGACGAGCAGGCCTAGCAGGCCGCCCACCAGCGCGACTGTGCGCACGAGGTCGGCACTGCGATCGCGGCCCACGGCGAGGATCAGCACGCCAGTGGCGATCGGGATCCAGATCGCGAGACTCAACCAGGGTGTTGCGTTCATGTTCTTGTTATCCGGCGGGCCTTGGGCGGCACTAGCGCGTGAAGCTCGGCCACACGTAAGGCAGCGTCAGGAAGAAAAACAGCACGACCGCGATCCCCGCCAGCATCGCGAACGCGTAGTGATAGATGTAGCCTGATTGCAGCAGGCGCGAGGCGGCGGCCACCCAGCCGACAAAGCGCGCCGAGCCATTGACCGCCAGCCCGTCGATGAGCATCTGGTCGCCGCCCTTCCACAAGCCAAAGCCAAGCTTTCGGGCACCCCCAGCGAACACGACCTCGTTGATGCGGTCCAGGTAGTACTTGTTCTCGAGCAGGCGATACAGGCCAGAAAAGCGCTGCTTGATTGCTTCGGGGATATCCGGCCGCTTCAGGTAGAAGAACCAGGCCAGCCCCACGCCCGCCAGCATCAGGAAAAACGGGGCGGACACAAGGCCGTGCAGACCCATGGCCACTGCGCCGTGAAAGTGCTCGCGCAAATGCTCCAGCGCCGGATGTGCCTCGCCGTTCACGAAGATCACGTTCTTGAAATAGTCGCCAAAGAGCATGGCCTCGATGGCGACAAAGCCGATCACCAGCGACGGGATGGCCAGCAGCACGAGCGGCATGGTGATCACCGCCGCTGACTCATGCGGCTTCTTCCCCGCGGTCAAGCCGTGGTGATGATGGTCGTCACCATGGTCCGGATCATCGTCATGCACGCCAGCATCGTGATGGTGATGCTGCGCGTGCCCCCAGCGCTCCTTGCCATGGAACACCAGGAAATACATGCGGAACGAATAGAACGCGGTGACGAACACACCCAGCAGCACAGCGACGTACGCAAAGCCGGCGCCCGGCACATTGGCCGCCTCCGCGGCGATGATGATGCTGTCCTTGGAGTAAAAGCCCGACAGGAACGGCGTGCCAATGAGCGCGAGCGAGCCGACCAGTGAGGTGATCCAGGTGATCGGCATGTACTTGCGCAAGCCACCCATGTTGCGGATGTCCTGGTCATGGTGCATGCCGATGATCACCGAGCCCGCGGCCAGGAACAGCAGTGCCTTGAAGAACGCGTGCGTCATCAGGTGGAAGATCGCCACCGAGTAGGCCGAGGCGCCCAGGGCCACCGTCATGTACCCCAGCTGCGACAGCGTGGAGTAGGCGACCACGCGCTTGATGTCGTTCTGGATGATGCCGAGAAAG
>JBIIZX010000152.1:0-7647 GCA_044346055.1 Burkholderiaceae bacterium
GCCCTTGAGCAGTGCCACCTGGACCGGGACGTCGAGTGCGCGCGTGACGGCTGCCAGGTCCTTGCTGAACACCTGGTCCTGCAGTGCTTTAGTACCAGTGGAAATGAGGACCTTGCCACCGGCCAGCAGCGCCGGTACCAGGTAGGCGAAGGTCTTGCCGGTGCCGGTGCCTGCTTCGGCCACCAGCGTGCCCCGCTCGGCAATGGCGTCGAACACGGCCAAGGCCATGTCACGCTGTGAATCGCGTGGCGTGAAGCCGGCAATCGCACCCGAGAGCGCGCCAGCGGGCCCGAAGGCCGTCGCCACTTGCGCGCGCACGCGGTCCACGGGGTCCGCGGGGTGCGCCACAGGATGCCCGGGGTCCACAGGGTTCTGCGCCACAGATCGCACCGTCGCCGACGGCCGGTGCCTCATCAGGCGGGAATGTCGGGGACGAGCCGCATCTCGAGTTGCACGATGTTGTCCTTGATCTGCAGCTTGCGTTTCTTGAGCCGCCGCAAACGCAACTCATCCATGCCACTGTGCCCGGCCATGCGGTCAATGGCTTCGTCGAGGTCGCGATGCTCGATGCGCAACTCGATCAGGCGGCGCTTGATGTCCTCGGGCGTCATGGGTCATGTGGCACTGGTCCGCGCCGTGCTGCGCGGGCCGATTCAGCGCGGCAGGCGGCGGCTGGATCGCCGCGGCGAATGCTAGCAGCGGGCCTCACAAACGCCCGAATTGGGGCAATCAAAGGTCATCATGGAGCTTTTCAAATCAGTGCCGCTGCTAGACTGATTTCAAGATCATCGTCGTATCGCACCGTGGCGTCCCGCTTCAAGGTCAGCGCATGTACTGCCGAGCACATCGGCGACCGCCCAGAGCAGCAGGACCGGGTGGCAATCCTTGCCAGCAAGCGCAACCCGGGCGCGTTGCTCGCCATCGTCGCCGACGGCATGGGCGGCCGAACGGGCGGCCGCATGGCCTCCGACCAGGTCATTTCCACCGCCGACGCACTGTTCCAGGAGACCGGCGAAGCGGACAGCGCACTGAACACGCTGCTGCAGCAGATCGCGGCTGAAGCCCACACCGTCATCAAGCTGGCCGCCATTTCAAGCGAGAAAGAGCCGCACAGCACGATGGTCGCGCTCATCATCAAGCGCGAGCACGCGATCTGGGCGCATGCCGGCGACAGCCGCTTGTACTTCTTCCGCGACGGCAAGCTCGCACACCGGACTTCCGACCACACTTACGCCGCACAGCTGGCCGCCGAAGGCCGCCAGCAGGCCGCCGAGATTGCCGCACAGAAGTACAAGAACATCCTGGTCAGTGCGCTGGGCATCGCACGCGATCCGCAGGTCGCCGTGGGCCAGGCTGACCATCTGCGCATCGGCGACGTGTTCCTGCTTTGCAGTGATGGCCTTTGGGCCTATTTTGACGACCACGAGATCGGCTCGCTGCTGACGTCGCTGCCACCGCGCGAGGCCTCCGAGCATCTGGTGCGCATCGCGCGCGAGCGCGCCGAGGGACGCGGCGACAACGTGTCGCTGGCCATCGTCAAGCTGGAAGCGCCGCCGCCAGTGCGGCGCCAGCTTCTGTAGAAGCAAGCGAGCACGTCTGGCAGGCGTGGGCGCGACAGCACTAAAGCCGGACGGCCCGACATCGCGACATCGCAGCATCGCGACGGAGTTAAGCCACTGCCCCGCAGCTGTCTCTACTGCTGCTTCTTCGCGGCCGCCTCGGCTGCTGCTGCCGCCTCACGCCGCCGCTGCAACTCCGCCTCGCGCTCCTTGCTGCGCTCGGCGCGGCGTGCGTCGTTCACCGCTCGCTCCTTGGCGCGTGCTTCGGCGTACTCCCTCGCCTCGCGTTGCTGCTTGTCGAACTCGCGAGCATTCTCAGCGCGCCTAGGCGCGTCGGCGGCTCGCTCGCTGGCTCGCTTTTGCTGCTCGGCGCCACGCAGATCGGTGCGTGCCTTGTTCTCGCTGGCCGCCGCACTGCGCTCGGCGGCCCGCGTCGGATCGGCCGCCTCACGCTGACGCTGTGCTGCTTCATCGGCGCGCGCCTTGGCCGCTGCCTCCACGCTGGTGCTTTCGGCTGCCGCTTCCTGCTCGCGTTCGGCCTGCTGGCGGCGCCGCTGCTCGACATCACTTCGGCGCAGTACATCGCCCGCCTCGACTCGAACCCTGTGCGCCGCCTGTCGCTCCAGGCCGCGCAGGCGCCGGGCCTGCGCGACGCAGCGGTTGACGAAAAACTGACGCTGGCAACGGAACTCTTCGGCTTCCCACGTGGCTTCAATGGTGGCTTCGGCCTCGCGCACTGCCGCGCGCGATGCCTCGGCCTGCTCGACGGTCTTGATGCTGCCTTCGGGAAAGCGTTGCGCCACCGCCGTCCCCGCCTGGGAGAACGCAGCGGGCGCAGCAACGAGCAGTACCAAGCACAGCAGACTCTGCGGTAGCAGCGGACGCGTGGCGAAGGACCGGCCAGCCTGCGACATCAAGCTCATGCCCCCTGCAGCACCGCACGGCGCGAAGCATCCAGATAGTCGAGGCTTTGCATCTCAATCAGGCGCGAGGCGGTCCGCTGGAACTCGTTGGCCAGCGCGCCCGCGCTGTACAGCTGCTCGGGCGGCACGGCGGCCGACATCAGGAGCTTGATGCGATGGTCATACAACACGTCGATCAGCCAGGTAAAGCGCCGCGCCTCGCTGGCCTGGCCCGCCGACATCTGCGGCACGCCGGACAGGAGCACCGTGTGGAATCGCGCCGCGATCTCAAGATAGTCATTCTGTGAGCGCGGCCCACCACACAGCACCGCGAAATCGAACCAGACCACGCCGCCGGCACGCCGCCGTGCCTTGATCTGGCGCGACTCGATCAGCATGACCGGATCATCGTCCTCGGCCTCGGCAATGCGCTCGAAGCCGGCCTGCAGCCGCGCCTCCGCAGCGTCATTCAGTGGCGTGACATAAGCCTCGACCTGTTCCATGGCACGCCGACGATAGTCGATCCCACCATCGACGTGCAGCACGTCGAGCTTGTCCTTGAGCAGTTCAATGGCCGGCAGGATGCGGTCTCGGTGCAGCCCATCCGGATACAGATCGTCCGGCGCATAGTTCGAAGTCATCACGAAGCCCACGTCGAGATCAAACAGGCGCGCGAGCAGCCGGTGCAGGATCATTGCACCGGCAATGTCGGAAACGTGAAATTCGTCGAAGCAGATCAGCCGATGGCGTCGGGCAATGCGCGCGGCAACCTCGTCGAGCGGATCCTCGGTGCCTTTGACCTCGTCCAGCTCGTGATGCACGCCGCGCATGAACTCGTGAAAGTGCAGCCGCGTCTTGCGGATCAAAGGAACACCGGAATAGAACGCGTCCATCAGGAAGCTCTTGCCGCGCCCCACACCGCCCCAGAGGTAGACACCGCGCGGAATCGCCGGATGCCGCAGCAGCTTGGTGATGGCATTGGAGCGTTGCGCCTTGTAGCCGGCCCAGTCGCCATGGAGCTGCTGCAGCCGGTCGGCGGCCGCTTGCTGCGAGGCATCGAGCTTATAGCCGCGCGTCTCGCGCGCCTCCCGCAGAGCCCGGGCGAAGCCCACTGATCTGTCCGTCCTGCGCGGTTCTGGCGACGCGTGACTAGAAGTTCAGCGCGCGCTTGTCGACCGCCAGTGCCGCTTCCTTGGTGGCCTCGGACAGCGATGGGTGCGCATGGCAGATGCGGCCGATGTCTTCGGCACTCGCCTTGAATTCCATCGCGACCACGGCCTCGCTGATGAGCTCCGAGACCATGGGTCCGATCATATGCACGCCCAGAATCTCGTCGGTCTTGGCATCGGCGATGACCTTCACCATGCCAGTGGTGTCGCCCAGTGCACGCGCGCGGCCATTGGCCATGAACGGAAAGCTGCCGGCCCTGTAGGCGCGACCGGCCTGCTTCAACTGCTGCTCGGTCTGCCCGACCCAGGCGATCTCGGGCGAGGTGTAGATCACCCACGGAATCGTGTTGAAGTTCACATGCCCGTGCTGGCCGGCGATGCGCTCGGCCACCACCACGCCCTCTTCTTCCGCCTTGTGCGCCAGCATCGGCCCACGCACCACGTCGCCAACGGCCCAGACGTTTGGCAAATTGGTGCGGCAATCATCATCGACCTTCACATTGCCGCGCTCATCGAGCGCCAGCCCCACCGCCTCGGCATTCAGGCCACTGGTGTTGGGTACGCGGCCAATGGACACGATGAGCCTGTCGACCACGAGGGTCTGTGCAGCGCCCTTGTCGTCGGTCCACGCGACCGTCACTGACTTCTTGTCGGTCTTGATCGCACCGATCTTCACACCCAGGTGGATCTTCAGGCCTTGCTTGGTGAAGACCTTGTGCGCCTCCTTGGCCACGGTCTCGTCCACTGCGCCAAGAAATGCCGGCAGGGCCTCGAGGATCGTGACCTCGGCGCCGCAGCGGCGCCATACGGACCCAGTCTCCAGCCCGATCACGCCGGCACCGATCACGCCGAGTTTGTTGGGCACCTCAGGGATCGCCAGGGCACCATCGTTGGACAGGATGAGCTTCTCGTCGAACGGTGCGCCAGGCAGTGCGCGCGGATTTGACCCAGTCGCGACGACCACATGCTTGCCGATGATCGATTCTTCACTGGCGCCCGTGACCTTGATCTCGTAGCCGCCCTCGACCTTGGCAGCAAAGCTGCCGCGCCCATGAAAGAACGCGACCTTGTTCTTCTTTAACAGGTAAACGATACCGTCGTTGTTCTGCTTGACGACCGTGTCCTTGCGCGCCTGCATCTGGCCCACGTTCAACTCCAGGCCCTTGACCTCGATGCCATGGTCCTTGAAGTGCTTGCCGGCATGCTCGAAGTTCTCGGAAGACTGCAGCAGCGCCTTGGACGGAATGCAGCCGACATTGGTGCACGTGCCGCCAGGTGCCGGACCGCCCTTGGCATTGGTCCAGGCATCGATGCAGGCGACCGAAAAGCCCAGCTGCGCGGCGCGGATCGCGGCAATATAGCCGCCGGGGCCGGCGCCAATCACCACGACGTCGAAGCTCTTGCTCATCTTGTGTTCCCTGTACAGGCTTGTCTTTGTTTGCCTCTGGCGGCGCCGCGCTTGGGCAACACGCCGTCGATCGCTCTTACCTGGTGTCGCGTGGCACGAAGATCCAGAACAGCAGATAAAGGATCAGCGTCATACCGCTGGCAAACAGCCCGACCAGCATGATCACGCGCCAGATCCAGGGCTCGACACCGGTGACGCGGGAAATGCCGCCGCACACACCGGCGATCCAGCGGTCCTCATTCGACAAGCGCAAAGAATTGATCGACCAGTCGCCGGTGCCAGCCGGTTCGCCCGCCAGCAGCCTTGCCTTGGACTGATCGAACTCGGCCTGGCTGATGGCGCCCTTGGCCAGCAGATCGTGCAGCTTGGTGATCTCGTCGGCGGTGCTCATCGGGAGTCGGATTCAGGATTCGGGATTCGGAAGTCCGGGAAGGGCAATCGGAGTCGGGCGCGCCGTGGCCCCTGAATCCTGAATCCCGATTCCGGAATCCGCGTCGTCACACTTCCAGCAGCAACCGCGCCGGATCTTCCAGCGCCTCTTTCATCGCCACCAGCGACAGCACGGCCTCGCGGCCGTCGATGATGCGGTGGTCGTAGGACAGCGCGAGGTAGTTCATCGGCCGCACAACGATCTGGCCGTTTTCCACCACGGCGCGTTCCTTGGTGGCATGCACGCCGAGGATGGCCGATTGGGGCGGGTTGATGATCGGGGTCGAGAGCATCGAGCCGAACACGCCGCCATTGCTGATGGAAAACGTGCCGCCCATCAGCTCCTCGAGGTTGAGCTTGCCCTCGCCGGCACGCTTGCCAAAGTCGGCGATCTTCTTCTCGATCTCGGCAAAGCTGAGCTGATCAGCGTCGCGCAGAATCGGCACCACCAGGCCGCGCGGCGAGCCCACCGCGATGCCGATGTCGAAGTAGCCGTGGTAGACGATGTCATTGCCATCGACCGAGGCATTGACCACCGGGTATTTCTTCAGTGCTGCCACCGCGGCCTTGACGAAGAACGACATGAAGCCGAGCTTGACGCCATGCTCCTTCTCGAACTTGTCCTTGTACTTGCCGCGCAGGTCCATCAGCGGCTGCATGTTGACCTCGTTGAACGTGGTCAGGATGGCGGCGGTCGACTGCGACTGCACCAGGCGCTCGGCCACGCGCTGGCGCAGGCGTGACATTGGCACGCGCTGCTCGGGGCGGTTCGACAGCTCGGTGAGATCGATTGGTGCCTTGACTTCAGCCAGCGTGGGACGCGCTGCGGGTGCGGGGGCAGCAGGAGCGGGTGCTGGCGCAGGCGGGGGAGCCTTGGCACCCGTCTCCAGCGCTCCGATCACATCACCCTTGGTGACGCGCCCGTCACGGCCGGTGCCAGTCACTTGACTCGTGTTCAGTCCCGCCTCCGACAGCATCTTGGCAGCCGCCGGCAACGCGATGTCGCCCTTGCTGCCGCTTGCTGGGGCAGCAGGAGCCGCGGTCGCAGCGGCGGGCGCTGCGGCTGCAGCGGGCGCCGGGGCCGTCGTTGCGCTCGCCTTGCCGGCGCTATCGATGCGTGCGAGAAGCTCGCCCGAGACCACGGTGCTGCCGTCGCCCTTGACGATCTCGGCCATCACGCCAGCCGCCGGGGCCGGCACCTCGAGCACCACCTTGTCGGTCTCGACCTCGATCAGCACTTCATCGATCGCCACGGCATCGCCGGGCTTTTTCTTCCATTGCAGCAGCGTCGCTTCGGCGACTGACTCGGACAGCTGCGGAACCTTGACTTCAATGATTGCCATGTTGTTCTTAGTTTGGAATGTGCAGAGAATAGTGAAGTGTGAAACGTAAAATGTGAGGGACGCGCACCGTGGTGAATCGTGACGGGGTTCCCCGCATCACGTTTCACCTTTCATGTTTCACTTGTTGAGCACCAGCCCCTTGAGCTTGGCAAACGCCGCTTCCACCAGCGCCTTCTGCTGCTCGTTGTGCTTGACGTAGTACCCCGCTGCCGGCGAGGCCGAAGCTGCGCGGCCGGCGTACCCAAGCTTCTGCCCTTCGGACATGTTCTCCAGCAGATGGTGCTGCACGTAGAACCAGGGGCCCTGGTTCTGGGGCTCGTCCTGCACCCACATGATCTCGTTGCAATTGGGGTACTTCTTGAGCTCCGTGGCGAGCGCCTTGTGCGGGAAGGGATACAGCTGCTCGATGCGGATGATCGCGACGTCATCGGCCTCGCGCTCCTTGCGCGCATTGACGAGGTCGTAATACACCTTGCCCGAGCACGCCAGCATCCGCTTGATCTGCTTCGGATCGCGCTCCGCACCGGCCGCCTGCACATCGCCGATCACCGTATGGAACTCGCCGCGCGCCAGCTCCTGCAGTGACGAGCCCGCGTCCTTGTGCCGCAGCAGGCTCTTGGGCGTCATGATGACCAGGGGCTTCCTGAACAGCCGGATCATCTGCCGCCGCAGCAGGTGGAAGATTTGCGCGGCGTTGGTGGGCTGCGCCACCTGCATGTTGTTGTCGGCGCACAGCTGCAGAAAGCGCTCGAGCCGCGCCGAGCTGTGCTCGGGACCCTGGCCCTCATAGCCGTGCGGCAGCATCAGCGTGAGACCGCTCTGCCGGCCCCACTTGAC
>JBIIZX010000153.1:0-7580 GCA_044346055.1 Burkholderiaceae bacterium
CAGCCGCCTCAGCACTTTGCCCATTGCATCGTTCATGGTCTTCGTCACGGCTTTCGTCATCCGCCTACCTTAGCCGATTCGGCTTACTGCAACAGAACCAGGAGCAAACAATGAAGCTGTACTACGTTCCCGGCGCCTGCTCGCTGTCCCCGCACATCGTGCTGCGCGAAGCGGGCCTGCCGTTCACAGCGATCAAGGTTGACCTGCGCAGCAAGGCCATGGACAGTGGCGGCGACTTTCGCAGCATCAATCCCAAGGGCTATGTACCGGCGCTGCAACTGGACGACGGCACGGTGCTGACGGAGGGCCCGGCCATCGTGCAATACGTCGCGGACCAGGCGCCTGCCGCCCAGCTGGCGCCGGCCAACGGCACCCTGGCGCGCTACCAGCTGCAGGAGTGGCTGAACTTCATCACGAGTGAGTTGCACAAGCAGTTCTCGCCCCTGTTTGACGCGACGATGCCAGAAGAGGTCAAGGCCAAGCAGCGCGACAAGCTGGGCCAGCGGTTTGACTGGATCAGCACGCAGCTCGAAGGCAAGGACTACCTGACCGGCGCGCAGTTCACGGTCGCCGATGCCTACCTGTTTACCGTACTGCGGTGGGGCCAGTGGACCGGCATCGACATCGCCAAGTGGCCGGTGCTGCAGCAATACCAGGCGCGCGTCGAAGCGCGGCCCAAGGTGCGCGAAGCGCTGGTCGCGGAGGGGCTGGCCAAATGAGAGACGGACTCGGGATTCTGGATTCTGGATTCAGACCTCAGTCCCGACGCCCGACAATATTCTCCCTCTTCGTATCCCACGGCTCGCCGATGCACGCGACGCTTGATTCGCGCGCCGCGCGCGGCTGGGCTGCGCTTGGCGCGCGCGCCATGCAGGCGGTCGGTCGGCCCAAGGCGGTGCTGGTGGCGTCTTCTCATTGGGAGACCGAGTTGCCAATGGTCTCCACCGCCGCGCAGCCCGAGACGATTCATGACTTTGGCGGCTTTCCCGAGGCGCTGTGTCGCATCCAATACAAGGCGCCGGGGGCGCCCGAGGTTGCGCAGCGCGCCGTGGCGCTGCTCCGGCAGGCCGGGCTGCCAGCGTCGGCCAACGGTTGTCGCGGACTCGATCACGGTGCCTGGGTGCCGCTGCGCGCGATGTTTGCGCAGGCCGATCTGCCGGTCGCGCAGATTTCGATCCAGCCTGCGCTCGACGCGACCCATCACCTGCGCGTGGGCCGCGCGCTGGCCCTGCTGGCAGCAGACGGTGTGCTCGTCGTCGGTTCCGGCCACATGACGCACAACCTGGGCGAGCTGATGCAGTTGCTGCGTCGGGGGCAGACGCAGTTCGGCGAGGAAACGGCGGCGGCGGACTACGTGGAAGCGTTTCGCGGCTGGGTCGATGCGAGCCTGCGGCAATTGCCAGGCAGTGCGCCCATTACCACGTGGGCCGAGCAAGCACCGCACGCACTGCGGGCGCATCCGACACCCGAGCACTTCCTGCCGCTTCTGGTGGCCTATGGCGCAGCCGGTGAAGCACCGCAGGTCGAGCGGATCGATCTCGGCGTGGAGTCGCAGTTGCTGGCGATGGACGCGTACGTCTTCACGCCGCGCGTGACCAACACGGCAACTACTCATTGAGATCGCGTGCCATGGGGTGTCCCAGCGTGATGCCAAAGCCGGGCTCCGCCGGACCGACCAGCCGATAGCCACGACTGCGATAGAAGGAGCGCGCGGTCGTTGTGCTCTTCAGTGTCAGTCTCGCAAGGTCGTGCGCGCGTGCGGCAGCTTCCAGCTCGAGCAGCAGCGCTGTGCTGGCGCCGCGAAACCGTGCCGTCGGCCCGATGTAAAGCAGCGCGATGCTGCCGCTGAGGTTGAGAAGGCCGAAGCCGGCCACCTCGCCTCCCAGCAGCGCAACGCGGGCGCAGTGCGTCGGGGCACTGATCCACTGCGCGAAGTTCGCTGATGTCTTGTTCGCCAGCCATGCAGCAAGGGTGGCAGGGTCATTTTGATGGTCGGTCTCGCACAGCTCGATGATCGAGGCACGTACCGCCGCACAAGCAGCGCTGGCGTCTGCGGCGCGGGCCACGCGCACCTCAATCGTCATCTGCGACCGCCTTCAGGCTGCGTGTCGCGCTGCCGGCAGCGGCGGCAGCTCGTACAGCCTGTCTTCGGCGACTGCGATAACGCGGTCGCCGGCGCTGCGCTCGATGCGCGCGCCGCCGGTGAATTCGCCGAACGCCGGCACGATGGTGAGCCGCGGCCGCAGCCAGAAGCACGGCAGGCGCACCGAGTCATGGGCCACGCCGTACAGGCGCACGCAGGGATGCAGGTGCCCGGCGATCACATGCTGACCCGCAATCTCTTGCGGGTGATGACACAAAGCCAGCGGGCCGAGCGAGAAAGGCTCGGTGACGAGGCGAATGCCCACCTCTGCCGCAGGCGGGCCCGCGTGGCGGTCGTGATTGCCTTCGACCAGCACCATGTCCACATCGGCATGTCTTGCGCGCCATTGGCGCAACGCGCGCTGCGGCTCCGACCGATGCGCCTCGCGCGCATGAAATAGGTCGCCGAGGAAGACGAGCGTGGTGGCAGCAGTGGCGTGCAACAGCGCGTCCAGCCGGGCGAGGTCGACGGCGGTGGTGCCCGCCGGCACTGGCACGCCGCGCGCGCGAAAGGTGGTGTCTTTGCCGAAGTGAACGTCGGCCACGATCAGCGTGCGTTCTTCGGGCAGCAGCAGCGCGCGCTCGGCGAGCAGGGTCACCGCCACCTCCGCCAGCACGGTGTCGAGCCGGTCCTGCATGCCGAGACGATGTTGCATACCGAACTACAGCGGACGGACCGTGAAGCCGCGCTTGCGCAACAGCTCGATCAAGCCGTTAGGCCCGAAAAAATGCAGGGTGCCGACGGCGATCATATGCGGCCGCCCGCTCGCTGCCATTTTTTCGATGGCGGCGATCATGGCGGGGTGGCGGCCATCGATGATCTGCTCGCGCACGAAACGGTCGGCCGGCGCCGTGCCCACGCCCAGCTTGGCAAGCGCGGCCTCCATGGCCGCGGCATCACTGCGGGCCCAGGCTTCCACCAGCTCAGCTACCTCGCGCGCCGACTCGCCGCTTTCGATCGACTTGACCACCTGCTCCAGATAGACGAGCTGCAGGTCCGGCGGCGCGCTGTCGAACAGCCCAAGTTGCAGCTCGATCGACTCGAGCTCGGCCAGTGGCTTGCCCGCTTGCTGTGAAAACTGGAACAGATACGCCTCGCTGGCATAAGCGGGACTGAAACCGGCGCGCACCGCCTCCAGCAGCACCAGCGTGTTGGCGACCATCCACGGCTTCATGCGCCACAGTCGCGCAGCATCCACGCCGCGCTGCGCGGCCACCACCTCGACCCGCTTGCGCAGCTCCGGTGTCAGGCGCGCGTCCAGCCCGGGCTCGCCTTCGGCAAAGAAGGCAAGGCGCTGCACCACGGTGCCGATCTTCTGCGCATTGAAGACATCGGCCTCGACGGCGATGACCGCGGCATCCTGCAGGCGCTGCTGGTACTCGCGCGGCAGCGGATAGAACTCGCTGCGACCGACGTGCAGCGTGCCCATGAGGACGACGCGCTGGTTGCCGCGCGTGGCCTCCCACCAGAAGCCGCGCTTGCCCGGCCCGCCCTCGCTCTGCGCCCACGCGGGTGCTGCCAGCACGAGCGACAGCAACAACGACAACAACACGCGCATCAGGCGCTCCAGGCGGCAACAAGGAGCACGATTCTACGGACGGGGGCGGTGGTGGTGCGCGGTGAAATGGATGAATGGGAAGGGCAGGGAGGGCAAGACAGGGCTGCAACCAGCGAGCACACCGAGAGCGCCGAGAAGGCCGAGACGGCCGAGACGGCCGAGAAGGGCGAGTGCGAAGGCCGTTCGACCGCGTCTTCATCTCCGCGGCCTCGGTGATCTCGGCGCTTCAACTTCTTTTCGCCGACATGCGTACCACCGATCGCCCCGAGAGCACCAAGAAGGGCAAGTGCGAGGGTCAACTTGACCGCGTGTCTGTCTTGGTGACTTCAGCGTTCTCGGTGGTTCGAACGCTTTGGTGCTGTCAGGCGTTCTCGGCCGGCGCATGGTTGCGCGGCGAGTGGCCGTTGCCGTTGCCCACTGTCACCTGCAGCATCTTGGCGTAGCGCAGGACGGCGCCGTCGTCTTCGTCACGGCGCGAGTCGTACATGCGGGCGCGCATCAGCGTGCCCATGTCGTCGTTCTCCGCCAGCACATAGCCGATGATCTCGCCCAGGCCGCGGTCGCGGGCGCAGGCTTCCAGCGCGTTCATCAGCGCGTGGCCCAGGCCACGGCCCTGCCACGCGTCTTCCACCGCGATGCCGAACTCGCAGCTGGTGCCGTCCGGGTTGCGCGTGTAGCGCGCAATGCCGCGGATCTCGCCTTCGCCGTTCTCATCGCTCGAGTCGATTGCCACGAACGCCATCTCGCGGTCGTAGTCGATCTGCGTGTAGCGCACCAGCCGCTCCATGCTGAGCTCGTGCAGTGGCGCATGAAAGCGCAGGTAGATGGTCTGGGGCGACAGGCGCGCGATGAAGCGCCGCTCGGCCTCCAGGTCCTCCGGCCGGATCGGCCGCAGCAGCACGGTGTCGCCGCCTTTGAGCCGGGTGGCACGCGCCAGGTGCTTGGGATATGGGTGGATGGCCAGGTGCGAGTAGGTGGCATCGTGCGCCAGCGGCCCGTCGCCAATGAGCACGCGGGCATCGAGAGCAATCACGCCGCCTTCATCGGCCAGCAGCGGATTGATGTCGAGTTCCTGCACGCACGGGATCTCGCAGGCGATGTCGGAGATCTTCAGCAGCACCGCCAGCAGCGCTTCCAGGTCGACCGCCGGCAGGCCGCGGAAGTTGTCGAGCATCCTGGCCACACGGGTGCGCGAGATGAGATCGAGCGCAAGGAAGCGGTTCAGCGGCGGCAGCGCCACGGCCGAGTCGTGCAGCACCTCGACCGCGATGCCGCCCATGCCAAAGCTGATCACGGGGCCGAAGGTGGCGTCGCGCGCCAGGCCAACGATCAGCTCGCGCCCATGCGGGCGCCGCACCATCTGCTGCACGTTGACGCCCACGAACTTCGCCGCCGGTGCACGCTCGGCCACGCGGGCCTTGATGGTGTCAAAGCCGTGGCGCACGTCCTCAACGCTTTGCAGGTTGAGCAGCACGCCCCCAACCTCGGACTTGTGCGTGACACCCTGGGCCACCACCTTCAGCACCACCGGAAAGCCGATCTCCTGCGCCAGTGCAACCGCTTCATCGGCGCTACGCGCCAGCTCCGTGCGCGCGACATTGATGCCAAAGGCGCGCAACAGCCCCTTGGACTCGCGCTCGTCGAGCACGGCGCGGCCCGCCAGCAGCGCACGCTCGACGATGCGGCGCGCACCTGCCACGTCCTGCTCGAACTCCTCCACATGCGGGGCCGGGTTCTGCAGTCGCAGTTGCCGATTGCGCACGAAGCGCGACAGGTAAGAAAACGATTCGACGCCGCGCTCGGGACTGGTCAGCGCCGGGATGCCGGCCGTCTTCATCACCGCGCGGCCCTTGCCGGCGTCGGCATCGCCCAGCCACGCCGTCACCACCGTCTTCTCGCTGTCCTTGATGAGCGGCAGCAGGGCTTGCGCGGTTTCTTCGGCACCCAGCGCGATGGTCGGGCAGAACAGCAGCAACACGCCGTCGTTGAGCGGATCATCGAGCAGCGCCTGCATCGCCGCCTTGAACCGCTCGGTGCCGGCATCGCCAATGATGTCCACCGGGTTGCCGTGCGACCAGGTCTCCGGCAGCGCGAGGTTCAATGCTTCAAGTGTTGCGGGCGACAGGCGCGCGAGTTCGACCTCGTTGTCGGCAGCGGCGTCGGCCGCCAGCACGCCGGGGCCGCCACCGTTGGTGAGAATGGCCAGCCGGTTGCCCGGCACACCGCGCGGCATGCGACCGCTGGCCAGCGTCTCGGCGGCAGCAAAGGTCTGATTGAAGGCCTGCACGCGGATCGCGCCGGCGCGGCGCAGGGCCATGTCGAACACGGCGTCATCACCGACCAGCGCGCCGGTGTGGCTCATGGCGGCCTTCAGGCCGGTCATGTGGCGGCCGACCTTGAGCACCACCACGGGCTTGACCGAGGCCGCGGCGCGCACGCTGCTCATGAAGGCGCGCGCGTCGTGCACGCCTTCAACATACAGCAGGATGCTGCGGGTGGAGCCGTCGAGCGCGAGATAGTCGAGGATTTCGGAAAACTCAACGTCCGAGCCGCCGCCGGTGGACACGACCGAGGAGAAGCCGAAACCCGAGGTCCAGGCGTAGTCGAGCAGTGCGGCGACCACCGCGCCCGATTGCGACACCAGTGCCACCGAGCCGGGCCGCGCCGGCGTGCGGGCGAACGTAGCGTTCAGGCCGATCTCCGGCCGCATGATGCCCAGGCAATTGGGACCGATGATGCGAATGCCCAGTGCACGCGCGCGCGCCAGCGCCTGCTCCTGCAACCGACGCCCCTGCTCGCCGGTTTCGCCGAAGCCGGCCGAGAGCACGAGCACGGCACGCACGCCGCGCCGGCCGGCGTCATCGATCAACTGTGGCACGGTGCGCGCCGGCGTGACGATCACCACGAGGTCCGGCGCCGTGGGTAGCGCGGCCAGCGTCGGATAGCACTTGACGCCGCGGACTTCCTCGTATTTCGGGTTGACTGCGAACACCTGTCCCTTGAAGCCGCCAGCGACGATGTTGCCGAAAACGTGATGCCCGAGCGCGCTCTCATTCTCGGTGGCGCCCACGACGGCGATCGACTTGGGCGCCAACGCGCCGCGCAGATAGTGCGATGTGAACATGGGTGGTCAATGGCCCTGATCTTGGCAAACGCCATGCCGGCCTGATCCAAACAACACGGAACAAGACAAGCCAAGACGTGACTGGAAGCAATTGAACGTATTGTGCGCCGCAACAGCCTACGGGATGATGAAGCCGAGAGGTCCGTCTACTGCTTGATGCGCATCAACTGACGACAGTTGGTGCCGCCTACCGTGACAGGTGAACGTGCAGGAGGGAGAAAATGGTTGCTCGCACCCTTGTCCGCAATAGCGCAGAACGCACCGGAATGCAGCAGTTGGTGGCGCGGCTGCAGGCGCACCGCGATGAACTCGCCGCTCTGATCGAGGCCCGCTTGCACCAGCATGGGCTGGAGCATCACGAGGAGGCGGCCCTGCCGCGCCGCGGCGAGGACACCGACGACGAGGCTGCGGCAGAAACGCAACGCACCGCCGACGTCATCAACCTCACGCATGTGAGCGTGGAACTGGCACAGGCCGACGCCGCGCTCGCACGCGTCGCCCAGGGCAACTACGGACTGTGCGTGGACTGTGACGAGCCGATCGCGACCGAGCGCCTCACCGCCCACCCGGCGGCGCTGCGCTGCGCCGAGTGCCAGGGCTACAGCGAACGCAGCGCGCTGCATGCGGCGCGCACCCACGTCTGAGGAGCCATGGAAGCGCTCAAGGAATTGTTTGGCACGGCAGTCGGCCTGATGTCGCTCGCCGTGATCATTGGCGTGATCGTCATCGGCGCCTACATAGGCCGCTGGATCAAC
>JBIIZX010000154.1:0-7547 GCA_044346055.1 Burkholderiaceae bacterium
GGCAGTACGCACCATTGCTACATCGGTCTTCCGCGGCACCGAACCCGACAATGCCACAACCCGCCCGCACAGTGTTTCTTCGGCGCGATTTGCGGGCTCGGGCCGATTACTTCGCTAACCCCGCGCCTTTTTTTTGCCCGCTTTTTTTCCTCTGTCTTTGTGCCCGCTTCCCGGCTATTCAGCGGGGAAACCGCATGTAGCAACCTGGTGCGTCACCCGTCCTGTGTCGCGTTGACCATTTGTGCCGGGCGTTTCAGCCCGCTGACAAGTTCCTCGAAAATCGCCCGCCGCATCTCGATCATCGGCACGCGCAGCGCGGCCGAGGGGTGATAGGTGACAACAAGCGGCACGCCATTGCGTTCCAGCGTCGTGCTGGTGCGCGCCTCGGTAAAGCCGCGGGTCTGGTGCGTCAGCGCCCGCTCGGCCGTGGCGCCGAGCGCCATCATCACCTGCGGCTGCACCTCGCGCAGTTCGTTGAGCAGCCACACCTCGCAGGCCGCGATCTCCAGCTGGTCGGGCGTCTTGTGCAGTCGCTTCTTGCCGCGCGGCGTCCACTTGAAATGCCTGACCTCATTGGTGACGAACACGTCCTCGCGCTTCAACCCGGCCTGGATGAGCGCGCGCGCGAGCAGCGTGCCTGCCGGGCCGATGAACGGCTCGCCGCGCTGGTCTTCGTCATCGCCCGGTTGCCCGCCCACCCGCATGATGGCGGCGTGGCGCGGGCCACGACATTCGACCGCCTGCGTGGCCCGGGCATGGAGGTCATAGCGGGTGCAGTTCCGCGGAGTCTCGCCGGCAGCGGGCTCTGGTGGTCGTCGTGGAGCAAGCGCTGGCGCCATGCAGCGCGGGCAGCAAGCGCGGTTCCTGCCTGTGGCCGGCAATGACGTCGGAACAGCAACAGCGGCTGGCGCTCCGGGAGCGCCAGTCGTCAAAGCGACTAGGTCAGAAGCGCCCGATCAATGCCAGAGCAAACAGCGGTGCGCTGGCGAGATTGTCCTCGCGCAGCAGGTTACCGGATGGATCCTCGACACGCAGGCGGCCGCCGGTGTTCACGCCGACATAGGCGTGCATCGCAAGCTGTGGATGCATTTTGTAGGTGCCGCGCAGGAACACCGGCACAGCGCGCTCTTCGCCAATACCATTGCGCACCGGACCGTTTTCAGACAAGCGGAACCGAAACTCGCGGATGGCTGCACCGACGCCAAGGCTCCAGCGGGAGTTGAACTCGTAATCCAGTTCCAGTCCGGCGCCGCCTGTGGGCCCGCTGGCCAGCGGGTTGACCAGGCGCCAGTTCTCCCCGAGGCGCCAGTCAACGATCGCGAACGGAATGAGCGAGGTGTCCTCGATCTTGTTGAACGCGCCCAGCCCGAGGCCAATGCGGTTGCCATCCGCATACACGCGCACCGCAGAGAAGGTGGCGCCCCACGCCAGGGCGTCGCCGCTGGCACCGTTCTCTCGAAACCAGTCGAAACTAGGCGTGGCCCCCAGCACCCATCCGTCGCCAGCCCGAAACATCAGGGGAAACGCAACGCCGGTGCGCAGGAGCTTGTCCCACGGGGCGGCGCCACCAAAGGCGGCAGGTTTGTCGAAATTGAAGTCGAAGTAGTCGTAGCTGACTGTCACACCCGCACGCGTGCCGCCGCCGAGGTCAAAGCTCGTGCCAAAGCGGGCCAGCCCCCCCCTTGCGCTGACCCTGCCGCCGCCGCTGTCAAAGTCGGTCGCGCCCTGGTAAATCGGCGACACGGTGACAAAGCTGTTGGCCGGCTGAGCCATTGCGACAGTGATTTGTCCGCCAACAACCAGCAGCAGCAGCGTGAAGATAACCGCGCTTGCGCTCGCACGACCTTGTCGCCTTCTCATCCCAAGCACTCCTTGATTTTCGATCGGTCAGATCGGTTGGCTGGATTATCGCAGCCGCGACACGGTTCGTAAAGTTTCGGTCTTACTCTGCTTTCCCTGCTCCAAGGGTCCCTGTTCTCGCGCTCTCAATGGGTGCGGCTCGGGGACCTTCTGCTGAAGCGGGAGGACCTCCCAAAGCCTCCGCGTCAGCTCGGTATGCATTGGCCGCGTGTGACAAGGTCGGAAAGAAGCGCGTCATCGCCAGTCGCTCCTGCATGCCGCGCGAGGCTGCCCAATCCGCCCACTCCGCTTCGCGGCCCGCTGCACAGGTCACGATGCCGCGCTCGCGCAGTTCTTCGAACAGCTGCTTGATGGTGAACACTCCGGTTGCATCGACCATGTTGACCGGTGCCAGGTCGAGCACGAACCAGCGCACGCCGGGCTCGGCCACGGCAGCGAGCACCTGACGCCGGAAGTAGGCCGCGCTGAAGTAGATGATCGGTCCGTTGAAGCGGAACAGCACGAGGCCATCCGGCGCGCGCGCCAGCGGATCGCGCGCCAGTGAATGAAAGCCCGGCTCGCCGTCGATGGTGCCGAGTCGCTCCACCTTGGGCCGTGCAGAAAGTTGCACGAAGCTCAGCAGCGCAAGCACCACAGCCACCAGGATGGCGTTCATCACGCCGACGACGATGACGCCGATGGTGGCGATCATCGCGATCCACACTTCGCGCTTGTCGATGCGGCCGATGGCGGCAACATTGGCCCAGCTGAACAGCGACGCGCCCGCCAGCAAAAGCACGGCCGCCAGCGACACCGACGGGATGAATTGCAGCGGCCAGGTGAAGAACGCGACGACCGCGGCGACGACCACCGCCATGATGATCCCGGCCATTTGCGTGCGCCCGCCGGCCAGTTCGCCCACGGCGGTGCGCGAATTGGTGCCGGTGACGACAAAGCCCTGCACGAAGGCCGCGGCGAGATTGGACACGCCCAACGCCGCGACCTCGCGGTCGGCATCGATCTCATAGCGGTTGCGGTCGGCAAAGCTTCGCGCGGCCAGCATCGTGGTGGAGAACAGCACGAGCGCCAGGCCGGCTGCTTCGGCCACCAGCAAGGGCAGGGCCTCGAGCGGAATGTCGGGCACGCGCGGCAGCGGAAAGCCGCCGGGCACCGGGCCCACGGTGCGCACACCGAGTGCATCGAGCCCGAGCCAGTGCACGGCGAAGCCGGCGGCCGTCATTGTCACCAGCGCCGCGGGCAGGCGCGGCACGATGCGCGGCAGCAGCAAGAGCAGCGCAGCGGTGGCCAAGCCCACGGCGAGCGTCGGCACATGGGTTTGCGGCAGCCTGCCGACAAACTCGATGGCACGCGGCACGATGCCGTCCGACTCCAGGCGCAAGCCGAACAGCGCGCCGATCTGGCTCAGCACGACGTTGATCGCCACACCATTCATGAAGCCGACCAGGATCGGCTTGGACAGGAAGTCGGCCAGAGCGCCCAGGCGCAGCAGGCTCGCGCCGATCAGCAGCACGCCGGTGATGAACGTGAGCGCGATCGCCAGCGCCAGCGCGCGGTCCGGATCGCCGCCTGCCAAAGGCGCGACACCGGCTGCGACGATCGCCGCCGTAGCCGCACTCGGCCCGATCATCAACTGGCGCGAGGTGCCAAAGAGCGCGTAGGCAATCAGCGGCAGTGAACTCGCATACAACCCGACCACCGGCGAGAAGCCCGCCAGCTGCGCCGTGGCCACGCTGCCCGGTATCGCGATTGCGGCCACGGCCAGGCCCGCTGCTGCGTCGTGCCGCAAATCGCGCCGGTTGTAGTGCAGCAGCGCCGGCAGCCCCGGCATAAAGCGTGACCAGCGCGGTGTCGAGCTCAAGTCAAGGCTCCCGCCGCAACGACGTTGCTGGCACTCGCCAGCAACGTCCTGTCACGAACACTGCCCTGTGTACCCACACGCCGTGCAGAACTCGCAGCCATCGCGCTTGATCATCGCGGCCGCGTGGCAACTCGGGCACACCTTGCCCTTGATCGGCGCGGTCTCGTTGTCGATCACCTTGACCGCATCGGGCAGCGCGAGGATGCCGGCTGACTGAATGGCGCGGCCTTCGTCGTCCAGAATGCCCAGCACCTTGTACCGATGCAGCAGCAGGCTGGCGATATAGGCGATCGTGCTGGCATACATCGCCGCGCGTTCTTCGCCCGGCACCGGCGCCCAGAACTCGCCGTTCTGCTCGCCGAAGTTGAGCAGCTTGCGCAGCTTCAGCCCGATCCAGTTTGCATCGACCACACGCATGTCGAGCGACATGAGCTTGCACAGACCATCGAGCGCCCGCGGGTACTCGCCGGCCAGCCAGATCGAATAGGGGCGGCGGCTGCCATCGGGCAGTTGCAACTCCTTCACACCGAGCACGAAGTCATCGCCCGTGTTGTGATTTTCGATATCCACGGTCCAGCTCATGGTGCCCAGCGGGCCGGCCTTGGGCTCCTTCTTGCTAAAAAGCGCATCCAGCATCGGCGTCGGGTGCGTGGCCAGGTCCTTGAACGAGCCGAGCTGGTCGCAGCGCCACTGCACGATGTTGGCAAACGCGGCCACCACGCCGTTCTGCCATACGCGCTCACCGGTGGGCGGCATCGCCAGCATGAAGCCCTGTTCATCGCGCGCCTTGGCCAGCGCATCGAGCTTCATTTTCAGCCAGGCGCGGTCCTCGCTGCGCATGTCCATTGACAGCGTCTTGGCAATCGCACCCAGGC
This sequence comes from Burkholderiaceae bacterium, assembly GCA_044346055.1. Taxonomy (GTDB): domain Bacteria; phylum Pseudomonadota; class Gammaproteobacteria; order Burkholderiales; family Burkholderiaceae_F; genus JALHMQ01. The sequence continues at coordinate 4,594 of JBIIZX010000154.1, forward strand.
CGCGCGGCTGCTCGGCACCGTTGACCCAGACTTCAAACGGCGCGGCGGCACCGTTGCTTTCCACCTGGCCGATGAAGATCGCAAACGCTTCCTTGCGCTCGGCAATCTCGACCATGTAGGTCCAGGCCATGTTGCCTTCCGCGAGATCGGGTCGGCCGGGCCATTTGAGGCTTGCCAGCGTGGGCGCGGGGGTCGAGTCCAGGCGCACGCGGCGATCCGGATCGTCCTTCAGGTCCTGGGGTGCCGCGGTCGCGCCCGGCGTGTCCTTCTTGACCTCCAGTACCGAGCCGATCACGTTATTGGGCCGGTAGGTCGTGATGCCCTTGAGCCCCGCCTTCCACGCCTGCAAATACAGCTCGCGAAAATCCTTGAACGGGTAGTCCTCCGGCACGTTCACGGTCTTGCTCACGGCCGCGTCGATGTACGGCTGCACGGCGGCGATCATCTTCATGTGATCCATGGCCGACATTTCCAGCGCGTGCACGAAGCTCTTGGGCAGGTGCGACAGGTCGCCGCCCATGCGCCGGTACAGCCGGTAGGCGTAGTCCTCCACCGCGTACTCGGCGCGCGAGCCATCGGGCATGCGCTTCTTGCGGATGTAGGTCCAGGAGAACGTGGGCTCGATGCCGCCCGAGGCATTGCTGGCAAAGGCGAGCGAGATCGTGCCGGTTGGTGCGATCGACAGCAGATGCGAATTGCGAATGCCGTGCTGGCGGATCTTCGTTTTCAGCTCGGCCGGCAAGCGAGACGCGCAATGCGGCTCGGCCAGGTATTTGTCGGCGTCAAACAGCGGGAACTTGCCCTTTTCCTGCGCAAGCTCGACCGACGACTCATAGGATGCATCGCGCATCGCCTCGGCGATCTTGCCCGCCATCGCCCGCGCCGGCTCGCTGTCATAGCGCAGGTTGAGCATGGTCAGCGTGTTGCCAAGGCCGGTGAAGCCCAGGCCCACGCGCCGCTTGTTGGCCGCCTCCTGCTGCTGCTCGGGCAGCGGCCACAGCGTCGCATCGAGCACGTTGTCCAGCGCGCGGATCGACACCTTGACCACGTTGCGGAACTTGGCGAAGTCGAACTTCGCGCCTTCGGCAAACGGATCGATGATGAAGCGCGTCAAGTTGATCGAACCCAGGCAGCAGCAACCGTAGGGGGGCAAGGGCTGCTCACCGCACGGGTTCGTCGCCGCAATCGTCTCGCAATACGCCAGGTTGTTGTCGCTGTTCACGCGATCGATGAAGATCACGCCGGGCTCGGCGTGGCTGTAGGTCGACTGCATGATCTGGTCGAACAGCTCGCGCGCGCGCAGCTTGCGATAGACCCAGCTGCCATCGGCACGCTGGTGGGCCGAGTCCTTGTCAAATGGCTCGGCGCTGTGCCACAGCTCGATCTCGGCGTCCTTGTCAACGGCGCGCATGAAGGCGTCGGTCACTGCCACGCTCATGTTGAAATTGGTGAGCGATCCATCGCGCTTGGCGTGGATGAAGTCCTCCACGTCCGGGTGATCGCAGCGGATCATTCCCATTTGCGCGCCGCGCCGGCTGCCGGCGGACTCCAGCGTCTCGCAGCTCTTGTCAAACACCCGCATGTAGCTGATGGGGCCGCTGGCGCGTGATTGCGTGCCGCGCACCAGCGCACCCTTGGGACGGATGTTGGAGAAGTCATAGCCGACGCCGCCACCGCGCCGCATGGTCTCGGCGGCCTGGTTGAGCGCGTGGTAGATCGAGGGCACGCCGCGGTCTGCTTCACTGCTGCCGGTGCCGCTGATCGCATCGCCCACCGGCTGCACGAAGCAGTTGATGAGGGTGGCGGCGATCTCGGTGCCGGCGGCGGAGTTGACGCGGCCGCCAGGGATGAAGCCGTCGCTCATCGCCTCGTGGAACTTCTGCTCCCACTCGGCGCGCCGGGCCGGCGCCTCGACCGCGGCCAGGCCACGCGCCACCCGGCGGCGCACTTCGTCGACCGTCGTTTCGCCCCCCTTGGCGTACTTCTCCAGGAGCACGTCGATGGAAATAGGCTGCTCGTCCAGCAGCAATTGCGCCTGGTCCAGTTTCATTGTTTGGTCTTTATCCGCAAGGCTTGCCGCGCTGATCCGGCGGCACAGGTTTGGCTTTTGTAGGCTCGAGAAGGCGTCAGCGCAAGTGCCGGCGGTCGGTATTGACGGCTGGTATTAACGCTGAAACCGCGCTCTCGCATCGCCACAGTGTTCCTGCCGCGACTGTTCCTGACGGGACTCTACACGCCTGCGCGCAAGGTCGTGGTTCGGCTCGTCTGGCCGCTCGTGCCCTGGCGCGGGGCGACAGTTGCCGCCCGTGGTTTGGACGCTTGTGGCCGCCGCGAGTGGCCGCCGCTCTTGGTTGCCCCTTGCACCAGCTCAAGCAGGGTCGCGCTGCAGCACCAGCAGCCGGTACGTCTTGTAGCGGCTGAACGCGGCCGGGCTGCGGTGCCCGGACAGGTACTTGAAGCGCATCTTCTCGAACTTCTTCGCAAAGACACGGCCGATGATGCGCGCCAGCAACGGATAGCGTGCCTGCGCGTAACCGGCGAGCGTGAACGCGGCCGGTCCCACCCGTTGCTGCAACACCTCCTCGAGCAACTCCAGATTGGGCGCGATGCTGGGCGTGATGTCCTCATCACGCAGGATGCGAAACCCCGCCGCCTGTGCCGTGGGCGCGAACTCGCGCCACCAGTGCCCGCCGCGAAAGGCACCGTCACCCGGGCCGCCGTCGCCGGTGGCGTCGGTGCGGAAGAAGTCGCAGATGATCACGCGTCCGCCCGGCGCCAGCACCTTGGCTGCGTTCTCGAAGGCGCGCGTCATGCTGATGTACTGAAAGCTCTCGCTGAAGAGCACGACGTCAAAGCGGCCGACACTGTGCGTATCCACATCCTCGAAGCGCGCCGTCACCACCTGCGTGCCCGCGAAGCCGTGCTCCTGCAGGCGCTGCAGCACGTCCGCGTTG
>JBIIZX010000155.1:0-7543 GCA_044346055.1 Burkholderiaceae bacterium
TGCCGAGGATCGAGTAGGCGAGCACGCTCTTGCCCGAGCCGGACTCACCCACCAGCCCCACGATCTCACCCTTGCGAATGCTTAGGGCCACGTTCTGCAGCGCATGCACCGTGCCCCCGCGTGTGCGGAACTCGAGCGAGAAGTCGCGCACGTCGAGCAGCGGCTTGCTGATGTCCATGCCTGCCTTCTGCCCGGTCATGTGCGGCGCCGTGGATCAAAGATGTCGCGCAGCGCATCGCCCAGCATGTTGAAGGCGAACACCGCGAGCATCAGCACGGCGCCGGGGAAAAATGCGATCCACCACTCGCCGCTGACGATGTAGGCCGCGCCCTCGGCGACCATGATTCCCCACTCCGGTGTGGGCGGCCGCACGCCCAGGCCGATGAACGACAGGCCGGCCGCGTTCAGGATCGCCCAGCCCATGTTCAGGCTCACCTGCACCATGGTCGGCGGAATGATGTTCGGGTACACATGCCGCGCGAGGATGCGCAGGTCCGTGTTGCCGGCCAGCCGCGCAGCCTCCACATAACCCGCGCCACGCCGCACGTTGGCTTCGGCGCGCGCCATGCGGATGTAGAACGGCAGATTGATGACTGCAGTGGCCAGGATGATGTTGCCGACCGTGTTCCCAAGGGCGGCGACGATCCCCATTGCCAGAACGAACAGCGGAAACGCCATGATCGTGTCGGCGGTGCGCGCAATGATCCGCTCGGACCAGCCACCGTAAATGCCCGCCAGCAGTCCGAGCGAGATGCCAAACACGTAGGACAGCGCCACCGCAGAGACGGCGATAAACAGATCCAGCCGCGTGGCTACCACCACGCGCGAGAAGATGTCGCGACCGAGCGAGTCGGTGCCGAACCAGTGCACTGCCGATGGCGGCTGCAGCGCGGCGTCGGTCTTGGACGCGAGCGGGTCAAACGGCACCAGCGCGGGGCCGAAGACTGCGGCGAGAATGAGCACAATGAATAGCAGCGCGCCCACGGCCGACAGCGGGTTCTCGGTGAGGACGTAGCGCAGGTGCTTGAGGTTCATGCGGACCTCGGTGCGCACGAGGCGCGGTCGTTTCCGCGCAAGCGGGGTCCAAGCGTTTTCGCGCGCGAGCAACGACACGGGGCCCCCGCCTGCGCGGGGGCGACGAGGTGGGTAGCCGTGTCGTTCCCGCGCAAGCGGGAACCCCCTGATGAGCCGCAGAACTGGGTCCCCGCTTGCGCGGGGATGACACTTGTCCCGCCTGGAGTCGGCACGCAGCTCATCGATCCGAGCAGCGGGCGGACGAGATCGACGCCAAGATTGCGCAGCGATGCTGTGCCGTCGTCCCCGCGCAGGCGGGGACCCAGCGTCTTTGAACTAACGCAACGACACTGGACCCCCGCCTGCGCGGGGGCGACGAGCCGCGCTGCCGTGTCGTTCCCGCGCAAGCGGGAACCCCCTGATGAGCCCCCCAAGTGGATCCCCGCTTGCGCGGGGATGACACGTGTTTTGCGGAGAGTGGACATGCTGCTCATCCCTCCAGCGTCACCCGCGGATCGACCAGCGTGTAGACGAGATCGACCACGAGATTGAGCAGCACGAACAGCACGCCCATGGTGAGCACAAAGCCCTGGATCGGCGCGTAGTCGCTGACGGTGAGCGCGTCGAGGGCATAGGCGCCGACGCCGGGCCAGCTGAACACCTTCTCGACGATCACGCTGGAGCCCAACATGAAGCCGAACACCATGCCGAGCGTTGTGACCACCGGCAGCAGCGCGTTGCGCAAGGCGTAGCGCACCAGGACGGTGGTCGATGACAGGCCGCTGGCGCGCGCCGTACGCACGAAGTCGCTTGAGAGCACGCTGAGCATCGAGGCCCGTGTCATGCGCGCGATGGGCGCGAGCACGAACAGCGCCATGGTGCACACCGGCAGGATCATCTGCTTGAGACTGGCCCAGAACAAGGCCAGATCGCGCGCCAGGAGCGCGTCGACGAGATAGAACCCGGTGATGCCGGCGGGCGGCGAGTACATCGGGTCGAGCCGGCCGAGCGGCGACGGCGCCCAGCCGAGCAGAAAGTAGAAGATGTACGCGAACAGCAGCCCCGTGAAGAACACGGGCAGCGACACGCCGAGCGTCACCAGCACGCGACACAGGTGATCGATCCATGACCCGGGCCGCGTGGCGGCGAGCACGCCGAGCGGGATCGCCACTGCGCATGAGAGCAGCAGCGCGATCATCACCAGCTCGAACGACGCGGGCAACCGCGCAAGAATTTCCTTGGCCACCGGCTGCCCCGTCGTGAGTGACACGCCAAGGTCGCCCTGCACCAGCGCGCCGACGTAGCGCACAAACTGCGTCCACAGCGGTTGATCCAGCCCCATGGCGCGGCGCACTTCCTCGATCGCCTCTTGAGTCGCCGCACCACCGGCGAAGTAGGCCGCCGGATCCCCCGGCAGTGCGCGCGTGAGGATGAAGGTGATGACGATCACGCCGATCAAGTTGGGCAGCGCGCCGAGGATGCGCTTGGCGGCGAGCTTCAGCATGCGATGGTCCGCAGAGTGTCGGGGCGCCGATGAGTCACACGGAGAGCACAGAGAGCACGGAGAAAAGCCAGGGACGACGGGTCGAAGTACAGCCGCGGCGCTCGCAACGCCTGCCGTGCAGCGGCGAGTGGTGGGTGCGTGCCCAGCTCTTCTTTTCCTCTGTGCTCTCTGTGCTCTCCGTGTAATCCGACGCTATCCCAAAGCCTGCCCCAATACCTCGGCGCCGTTATGTCATGCAGCTCGAGATGGTTGATCACAGGGAGAGCACCGAGAGCACGGCGAACACCATGTGCATTCTTCGTGCTCTTCGTGCTCTTCGTGTGACCCAACGAAACCCAGCTCACGTCGGCTGCTCCATCATCAGCGACACGTGCGCGGCCACGCAGCGCCAGCCTGCGGGCGTCTTCATCCAGGTCTGGGCTTGCCGACCGAGCTTGTTGCCGCCTGCGCGGCGAAACTCCGTCATGGCGGTGGCGAAGGCGTTGCCATAGGTGGTGATCACCGTGTTGGCGAGCGTGCGTTGCAGCCCGGCCGGCGAGCGGCCGGCGCGAAACGCCTTGATCGCCTCGTAGCCGTACAGGTTCTCGAAGATGCCAAAGCGCACCGTGGTCGGTGAGTCCCAGAACAGCTCGTCGAGCACCTCGACCTTGTTGTGGGTGAGCGCGTCTTCGTAGCGGTTGAACACCGCCTGCATCTCGGCCCGCACCGCGGGGTCGTTGATGGCCAGCGTGCTCATGTCAGCGCTCCCGCCGCCACCGGCGCGCTCGCCACGCCAGCGGCCTCCAGTGCTGCGGCCACGCGCAATGCATGCTCTTCCTTCCACGGTGCCGCGATGATCTGCACACCGAGCGGCAACGCGCCTGGCCGCTGCACGGGCGCCACGGCCACCGGCAGGCCGATGAAGGAGATCGGTTGTGTGAGCAGGCCCATGGAGGGCCGTGCCACGACCTGCTGGCCATTCAGGTCCATCATCACCTGGCCGATCCGTGTTGCCGTCACGGGCGTGGCGGCCGTGAGAATGACGTCCACCTCGTCGAACAGCTTGCTCACCGCCTGCCGGTACCACTGGCGAAAGCGCTGGGCCTGCGTGACAAAGTGCGCGGGCACCAGGGTGCCGGCGATGAAGCGGTCACGCGTGGCGAGGTCAAAGTCCATCGGCCGCGCACGCAAATCGTTGAAGTGGAGGTTGCCGCCCTCGGCCATCGTGATCACAAAGGCTGCGGCGCGCGCCCGGCCGGCTTCCGGGAGCTCGACGCTGCGGGTGACGCCGAGCGCGGCCGCCGCTTGCTGGACCACGGCGAGCGCCTCCGGTCCGCTGTTTTGTGCAAAGTAGCCGCCAGCGATGGCGATGCGCAGGTCGCTGGTGCCTTGCGCCAGCGTGTGGGCCACCGGTTCGATGCCGCGCTGCGCGCAAGCGGGGTCGTGTGCATCGGGCCCCTGCATCTCGTCGTAGGCGAGCGCCAGATCGGCCGCGCTGCGCGCAAACGGGCCAAGGTGATCAAAGCTTGCTGCAAAGAGATAGGAGCCGGTGCGCGGCAGGCGGCCGTAAGTGGGCTTCAGGCCAAAGATGCCGGTCAGCGAGGCCGGCACGCGGATCGAGCCATTTGTGTCCGAGCCCAAAGTCATCGGCACCAGGCCGGCTGCCACCGCTGCCGCGCTGCCGCCGGAGGAGCCGCCGGCAATGCGGTCTGGATCATGCGGGTTGCGGCTGGGGCCGTAGTGCGCGTTCTCGGTGGTGAAGCCGTAGGCGTACTCGTCCATGTTGAGCGCGCCAACGCAAATCGCACCCGCTGCTTCCAGCCGCTGCACCAGCAACGCGTCGGCAGATGCCGGTGCCTGCTCGCGGTTGATCTTGCTGCCCGCCAGCGTCGGCAGGCCCGCCAGATCAAACAGGTTCTTCACGGCGAACGGGACGCCGGCAAGCGGCCCCTGCACCACTTCGCTGTCGACCGCCGCGGCCCGCGCGAGGGCGCGTTCCCGCGTGACCGCCGTGAAGCTGTTGTAACGCGGATCAAGCGATTCGATCCGCGCCAGCGCCGCCGTCACCGCCTGCGTGGCCGTGAGCTGCCGATAGCGCACGCGCCGCGCGATCTCGGCCGCACCGAGCTTGAAGAGATCCGTCATCTCTCAGGGCGTGAATGTGTTGGCCGGCTCGACATCCGCCGGCAACGGAAAGTGCAGATAGCCCTGCGCGATGCCATGCATCAGCGCCCAGTTTTGCAGCACCCCGGCACGGCACTCCGGCGGGATCGGCATTGCAACGGCCGCCGCAATGGCATCGACGGTTGCTTCCACTTGTTCAGGTGTCATTTGGCGGGGCTGAGGAGCGAGGATTGAGGATTGAGCAGGGCCACCGATCACCGATCGCGGATCACGGATCAAGGATCAAGGATCACCGATCACGTCTTCGAAATCGACCGGTAATCCGGCTGCAGGTGAAACCAGTACACATAGCCCTGCACGTTCTTCTGCATGGCGACGTCGAAGTTCGGCTGCGCCAGCGGGATGCGCGGCACTTCGTCGTAGGCCTTCTGCACGAACGCCTGCACCTGCTGGCTGTAGCGCTTGGGATCGGTCTCGAAGCGCGCCGCGTCGATCAGCTTGTCCATCTCCGGGCTCTGGTAGCTCATCGTGTTGAACACCGCGTTCTGGCCGTGGTAGCACCAGAAGAAGAAGTACTCGGGGTAGTTGAGCCAGCCACCAAAGCGATTGAGGATGAGCGGCATGTCCTTCTTCAGCAGCGCCGCACGCCAGTTGGCACCGGGCACCTTGTTCAGCTGCGCCTTGATGCCGATCTGCGCCAGCGACTCCTGAATGAGGATGCTGGCCGGCTCGCTCACCGTGGCGCCGCCGAGGTCGAACGACAGCGTGGTCTCGAAGCCGTTGGCGTAGCCGGCCTCGGCCATCAGCTTCTTGGCCTGCGCCATGTCGGTCTTGTAGCCGGTGGGCTGGGGCCAGTCGGTGCTGCTCACCTTCATCGACTTGGCGCCGTACATGGGCGTGGAGCGGCCGTACATGGCGTTCTTCATGATCGCCTCGTAGGGCAGCGCAAAGGCCACGGCCTGGCGCACCTTGGGGTTGTCAAACGGCGGCTTGGTCACGTTCATGCCCACATACACAAGCGCGTTCTCCACCGGCGTGCTTACCACGCGCACCGGCCCGCTCTCGGTGGCCATCTCGGAAAAGTCTTTCGGCGGCATTTCGAAGGTCATGTCGATGTCGCCCTTGGCCAGCAGCGCGCGGCGGTTGCCCGCACTGGGCACTTCGCGCTGCACGATGCGGCGCAACTTGGGCAGCGGGCCGCTCTTCCAGTCGTCATAGCGCACGTAGACGATCTCCTGGCCCGGGCGCCATGCCTCCACGCGATAGGCACCGCCGCCGGCCGTGTTGGTGCGCGTCCAATTGAGCCCCCAAGGGTCCTGCGGCGTGGCGTTCTTCTTCACCAGCTCGCTGTTGAAGATGCACGGCACCGGCACCGCGATGTCCATCAGCGTGAGCTTGTCCTTGCGCAGGAAATCGATGCGGAAGGTGTGGTCGTTCACCGCGACGAACTGCTCGGGCTTTTCCAGCGAACCCGCCTTCATCTGGAACGTCGGAAAGCCGCCCACGGTCACCGCGCGATCAAAGCTCCACTTCACATCCTTGGCAGTGACCGGCGTGCCGTCGTGGAACTTGGCGTCCTTGCGCAGCCGGAAGATCACGCTGTCGCCGGTGGCCGAAAGCAGCCATGACTCGGCCAGCTCCGGCTCGAGCTTGGTGAAGTCGTACATCACCTGGCCATTGGGCAGCTTCTTGGTGCCGAAGGTCAGCAGCCGGTCGTAGGCCAGCCACGACACGCCGTAGGCCGGGCGATTGGCGCCCACCGTGTTAATGTCGAGCGAATTGGGCCCGCTCTCATTGGCCACCAGCAGCACGTCCTTGGGGCGCGCCTGCGCAGCAGCGGGCAGCGGCAGGGCGGCGGCACTGGCCGCAGCGGTTGCGGTGTGCAGGAAGTCACGGCGTTTCATCTTGTTCTCCTTTAACTTGATGCGGTGGGTGCTGCGGATGCGGTGGATGCTGCTGTTGCTGAAGGCGCGGATGCGACCAGGGACGGGGCGGCGGCGAACGATGGTGTGGCGGACGACGCGGCGGCGGACGATGCGGCTGCCATGTAGCTGCGCCAGCCGCCATGGGCGGTGATATCGGTGGCGTTGAGGAGCGCGTGCGGCTCGCACACAAAGCCCTTGACCCAGCTGCCATCGGCCAGCTCGACCGACCCGATCGCCAGCGGTGGCGGCACGGCGGCGACAAAGCTGCCAAAGCCGGCGGCCGGCATGTCCCACACTTCAACCACGATCGGCCCGCCACCCGCGCCACCCGCGGCGCTCCCGCCATTGGCAGCCACGCGCTGCAAGCCGGGCTTGGCCGGCACGGTGTCGGCCAGCGCATGCAGCCGATAGCGTGGCGCAGTGGTGGTTTGCGTCACCAGCGCGGCGTGCCGCTCGGTGAGCTGATGATTGAGTGGCATGCCAGTCAGGTGCGCGCCCACCACGGCAATGCGAACCGTCTGAGCGCGTAGCGTCGGCACGCTGTGCGGCACCGCGTGCGACGTGGCACCGAGACGCAACTCCAGCCTGGCGTGCCAGCGCGCACCGAGCGTCAGCAGCGGCGCTTCGCACCAAGCCGGCGCGATCAGCGTGCAGCCAAACGGCAAGCCATCGGTGCGAAAGCCGGCGGGCACGGCGAGCGCAGACCAGTCGAGCAGGTTGACGAAGTTGGTGTAGTGGCCAAGCTGGCAATTGAGTGCGATGGGGTCACGCGCCACCGCGTCGATGCGATGAATGGTCGGTGCCGTGGGCACCAGCAACGCGTCGACCTGCTGCAACAGAGCTTCGCACTGCGTGCGCAGCGCTGCCAGTGCGTACTGGCCTGCGAACACGTCCGCGCCCGTGGCCTTTCGGCCGCGGCCGATGATGCTGCGCACGCTCGGCTCGACCTCGGCTTCGCGTGCATCAAAAAAGCTGCTGATGGCGGCGTAACGCTCGG
>JBIIZX010000156.1:0-7536 GCA_044346055.1 Burkholderiaceae bacterium
TGTAACGCACGAGAACGCTTTTGGTTGTCATGATTTAAGGAAAGCTCAATAGTCGATCGATTGCAGCACCGCACCAATAGTCTCGACGATCTGGGCAATCTGATCTTCGCTGATGATGAGCGGCGGCGACAGGGCCAGGATGTCGCCGGTAAAGCGCACCAGCGCCGGCGCCTTGTCGTGCGTGAAGCACTTGATGTGCGCTTCGATCGCGCGCTTGCCCACGGCACCGGCACGTGGCTCCAGCTCGAGCCCGCCGACCAGGCCCAGGTTGCGGATGTCGATCAGATGGCGAGTGCCCTTGAGCGTGTGCAGCGCCGCCTCGAACTTCGGCGCCATGGCGCGCGCTCGCTCGAAGATGCCTTCGTCGACATACAGCTTCTGCGTCGCCAGCAGTGCGGCGCAGGCCAGCGGATGCGCGCTGTAGGTGTAGCCGTGCAGGAACTCGATCTGCCCGGCCGGCGCGTTGTTGACGATAGTGTCGTAGATGCCGGTCTTGGCGAGCACCGCGCCCATGGGCACCGCAGCGTTGTTGATGGCCTTGGCGCAGGTGATGATGTCCGGCGTGACGTTGAAGTATTGCGCGGCGAAGGGCGTGCCCAACCGGCCGAAGCCCGTGATCACCTCGTCGAAGATCAGCAGGATGCCGTGCTTGTCGCAACTGGCGCGCAGCTTCTCCAGGTAGCCCTGCGGTGGCACCAGCACGCCTGCCGAGCCCGCCATCGGCTCAACGATCACCGCGGCGATGTTGCTCGCATCATGGAAGGTGATCAGCCGTTCGAGCTCGTCGGCAAACTCGGCGCCATGCGCGGGCTGGCCCTTGGAGTGGGCGTTGCGCGCAAGGTCATGCGTGGCGCGTATGTGATCAACGCCGGCCATCATGGCCGGGAAGTGCTTTCGGTTGCCCGGAATGCCGCCGGCCATGGTGCCGCCAATGTTCACGCCGTGATAGCCGCGCTCGCGGCCGATGATGATGCGGCGCGAGGGCTCGCCATTGGCACGGTGATACGCAATCGCCATCTTGATCGCGGTATCGGCCGACTCGGAGCCCGAATTGGTGAAGAACACGCGGTCGAGCCGGGCGGGTGCCAGCCGCGCGATCACGGTGGCAGCCTCGAAGGCGAGCGGATGCGCCATGTTGAACGGCGGCGCGTAGTCGAGCGTGGCCGCCTGCTGCTGGATCGCCTCCACGATCGGCTTGCGGCTGTGGCCGGCGTTGACACACCACAGGCCCGCCGTGCCGTCGAGAATCTGGCGGCCTTCGGGCGTCCAGTAGTACATGCCTTCGGCACGCGCGAGTACGCGCGGCGCCTTCTTGAAGCTGCGATTGGCGGTAAACGGCATCCACCACTCGGCCAGCGACAGTTCGGCCAGCGACCGTTCGGCATTCAATGCGCCGGCAGCGTGCGGGTTCTCGAGTTTCATGGGGGATCCTTGGTGATTACAGCAGCCGGAATGAGTCGAAGAAGGTGTCGAGCACGGCGGGCGTCAGTTCGTCCTGGCCGCCCTGTTGGCCGAGCGCGATCACTTGATACAACCAATCATCAACCACGATGAAGCGTGCTGCAACCAGCGTGCTGCCGGCCTTGCCGCCATCGCCTTGCCCGCGTACCGCTTGCGCCAGTCGCAGGGTGCGCGCATTGGGCACTGCAACAGAGACCGGTTGCGCGGCAATCAGCTTGGCGCGCACATTGCGCAGCAAGGCATCGCGGAACCAGGCTGCACTCGCCTCCACCTGATCGGGCGTCAGTGCCGCTCTTGGCAAAGTCACGGCGCCGACGGCAAAGAGCGTCTGTCCCACGCCACTGGAGATCATCGTCATGGACAACTTGGCCGGCCCGCCCGGGCCGCCATAGTCCACGTCCCGCACTTGCGTTTGCGGCTTGCCGGGCAGCGCCACGACGAAGCCCGCTGTCCGCACCTCGCGAAAGTCAAAGCGCGGGCTGCAGGCTGTCAGGGCCAGCAGCGCCAGCGATGCGATGCAGCGAAAAAACAAGCCGGGCGAGCCCGGCTTGGTCAGTGTGTTCATGTCGGTCTGCTCAGCCAGGTCACCATCTGAGTGCTGGCGGTCGAGCGAATGCCAGCGCTGCTTTCAGAACGCGGCGCTCCACCATCGTTAACGTCGGCCCGGGGCGACACGCGTCGGTGCTGTAGTTGCTTGCGCAGCCTTGTCTGCCTTTTTCACTCGGCCCGGCCGTTTCTTGCCGTGGCTGCCGTTGTAGATCTTGCCGCGGCGTGTCCGCAGATCGCCTTTGCCCATGCTTGTGTCTCCTTGATGGCTGTGGTGAAGTGGCTGCATGGCAGCCTTGAGTTTCAACCAAGAGTTTCAACCGAAAGTTTCAACCGAAAGTTTCAACCGAAGATGCTCAACAGATCCTGCCGGCCTTCAACAGATACTGCCGCGGTCCAGTATATCGATCGGCTTCATTCGCGCTTGTCCATGCAACCGCGCATGCAACTCGCGGCATGTAGCTTGCCGTTTGCGGGCATGCAGACCGCTGCCCGGCTTCAAGGCCGTGTTTGTTTCTTGAAGATGATCGAGCATGAGCAGGGTATGAGCGGCATATGAGCAAAACACTGCGGCAGTTCTATCCGGTGCTGGGGGCACTTGTGCTGGCGCTGTCATTGCTCTACGACGGCGCGTTGTTCATCATGATGATGGCCGCCGCGATTGCTGCGCTGCCTCTGGCCTACGCGCCAGACGTCGACGAGATAGCGCAGCGGGTCAGGGCGAACGTCGAGACGGAGGCAGTGCCGCGGGCATCTGAGAGGGTGTGACCAGAACAGGCCCGGCTAAGCTGCGCCCGTACTGCCGCCCCCAACCTTTCTCACGATCTGTCGCAACCATGGCCCTCGTCGTCTTTCGCTCCAAGGCCGCCGGTGAAATCTTCATGTTCGCCGAGACCGCGCACCGCATCTTCGAAATCATCGGCAAGGACGGCGGGCCGCGCGGCGTGATCACGGCCGAGCAGGTGCCGGCGGCTCTGCAGCACCTGCAGGCGGCCGTGGACGATGAACGCGCGCAACTGAAGGCAGCCGAGGACGAGGCGCGCAGCGCCGACCGCCTTGGCAGCACCGAGGCCGAACTCGCGAGCCAGCGCGCCATCACGCTCGGCCAGCGCGCCTTTCCGCTGCTTGAAATGCTGCGCGCTGCCCAGAAGAAGGCAGTGGACGTGACCTGGGGGATCTAGAGCTCGCGCGCATTCGTGCGTGCCCTGGACTCGCATCGCCCAAGCTGCCCGGGAGTTCTGCCCACGCCAGGCGGCAGCGGCGCCCAACATCGATCGGTTGCTTTTGCGCTGGGCCAGACAGACGGTGCTGTTCAGCGCGCCATTGCCTTCCTAGAATCGCTCTTTTTCCTGCCCCTGACTCCCCCGCATCGCGGCCCGGAGCCTTCGACCGTTGCCGCGCCTCGCGCCCCTGTCCGAACTAGCACGTGAGACCCGCCGCCAGCTCTGGCTCGGCGCGGGCTGTTTCGTGCTCATGCTCGCCGCTGCGCTGATTGCGCTGCGTGCGCTCGGCGTGCAAGCGATCTTGCAGCAGCACGTGGAGCGCGGGCAGCAGCATGCCGACCTGATGCTGACACTGCAGCAGCAGCTGTTCGCCTACGCAAACGCGTCGGTAGGCAGTGGTACTGCGACCGATCCGTTGACGCTCAAGCACGCGGTCGAGGCTATTCGCCTGGATGACCCAGCCATCGGCGCGGCCGAGCGCGCCGCCTTTGGCCACGCAGTGGACCGGCTGGCGCAAGCGCGGTCCGAGGCGGGGCAGCGCAATGTCGACATATTCGGTGCGACGCGCGTGCCGTTGGACGAAGCCAGCGCGGCGCTGCGCCTGCTGCAGCGGGTGCAGACCGAGGCGCTGCGGCGCCAGCAGGCGCAGGCGACGGAGCTGGCTGCGTTTGCGCGCCAGGTGCTCATCGGCGCTGCGCTGCTCACGCTGATCCTTGGCGTGCTTTTTGGCGTGCTCGGCTGGCGCAACATGCGCGCCAATCGCCGCGCGCTCGGCCAGCTCGACCAACTGGCGCATGAGGACGGCCTCACCGGCGTGCTTAATCGGCGCGCGCTCGACGAACGTCTGCCCATTGAGCTGGCACGCGCGATCCGGCTTGACCTTCGGCTGACGATCGTGATGATCGACCTCGATCACTTCAAGCGCTACAACGACCGCCGCGGCCACGGCGCCGGCGACGAGCTGCTACGCGGCGCCGCGCAGGCGTGGCGCCGCCAGCTGCGCCCGACCGACCTGTTGGCGCGCTATGGCGGCGAGGAGTTCACGCTGGTGCTGCCGGCCTGTGACAGCGCGCAGGCACTGCAACTGGTTGAGCGCCTGCGTCCGCTGGTGCCCGAGATGCAGACCTTCTCAGCCGGCGTGGCGACGCTGGAGGCCGGTGAGTCCGACGACGCCCTGCTGCGCCGCGCCGACCAGGCGCTGATGCAGGCCAAGCGCGGCGGCCGCAACTGCAGCGTGGTGGCAGGCAAGGAGCCGCAATTGGCGCTGCCGCTGCGAGCGGCGTGAGTGTGTTGGTGATCGGTGATCGGTGATCGGTGATCCGTGATCAGTGAGCGGTGATAGGTGGTTGGTAAGCGGTGATCGGTGACCGGCGCGGCGGCAAAGCGTGGGGGTTCGGCCGCGTTCCATGCCGCTGGGCTATCGTTGCGCCACCATGAAGCCTCGTATCCTGGTTGTGGACGATGAGCCGTCCATTGCCGACACCATCGTCTATGCGCTCGCCACCGACGGCTTCGAGCCGGTGTGGCACGGCACCGCAGCGGCTGCCTTGCAGGCGGTGCAGCAGACCGCGCAACAAGGCCCGGCCTTTGCGTTGGCGATCCTCGACGTTGGCCTGCCCGATGACAACGGCTTTGCGCTGTTCAAGAAGCTGCAGGCCGCAGCGCCGGCGCTGCCTGCCATCTTCCTGACCGCCCGCGCGGGCGAGATCGACCGCGTGGTCGGGCTCGAGCTGGGTGCCGATGACTACATGGCCAAGCCGTTTTCGCCGCGCGAGCTGGTGGCGCGCGTGCGCACCGTGTTGCGCCGGGTGCAGCGCGCCGGCGGCGTGGATGCCGCGGTTGCGACAGGCAAGGCGGGCAGCGGCGTCAATGGCTTCGACGTCGATGACGAAAAAAAGCAGATCCGCTTTCGCGGCAAGCCGCTCGCACTGTCACGCACCGAGTATCGCCTGCTCAAGGTGCTCATCGAACGCCCGGGGCGCGTGTTCTCGCGCGATGAGCTGATGCAGCGCGCCTGGGACGATCCGGCCAGCGCGTTTGATCGCACCGTGGACGCGCACATCAAGCTGGTGCGCGCCAAGCTGCGCGAGGCCGTGCCCGACGAGGACCCCATTGTCACGCACCGCGGGATGGGCTACTCGCTGCGGGAGACGGCTGGTGATCAGTGATCGGTGATCGGTGAACGGTGATGCGTGTCCAGACCGTGTGGCACGGTCGGCGGCCAAATGCTCCCGCGAGTCTTCGCAGCCCTGCCCCATGTCGGATGCGACCACCCGATGACTGATCACTGATCACCGATCACCAACGATGTCCCGCCGCACCCGCATCTTCCTCGGCATCTTCGCCGTCTACCTGGCGGCGGTGGCGTTCGTTCTGTATCGGGTCACCACCGACCTGGACCCGCGCTATCGCGAGTCGGCCGAAGAGACGCTGGTCGACACCGCGCAGCTGCTGGCCACGCTGCTTGAGCGCAACAGCTTCAACGGCGTCATCCCAACCGACGACCTTGAACGCACCCTCAAGCACCTGGCGCAGCGGCCCGTTTATGCGCGCATCTTCGAGATCGAGAAGACCAAGGTCGATCTGCATGTCTACGTGACCGACCGCAATGGCATCGTGCTGTTTGACTCGCACGGTCGCGATACGGGCAAGGACTACCTGGCCTGGCGCGATGTGCAGCTGACGCTCGACGGCGCCTATGGCGCGCGCACCACGCTGGCTGACCCCAACGATCCGCGCTCGGCCGTGATGTACGTGGGCGCGGCGATTCGCGAGCGCAATGCCTCGACCGACGTGCTCGCCGGTGATGACATCGTCGGCATGGTTGCGGTGGGCAAGCGCATCGCGGACTTCAACCCGTTCATCCAGAACGCACGGCACAAGCTGCTCCTGGTGGGGGTGATCTCCACCGTCGCCTTCGCCCTGCTGTTGCTGATCGCCACAGTGTGGCTGGTGCGCCCCTTTGGGCTGGTGGCCGACCTGTGGCGCGCCGTGCGGCGCGAAGGCGCCTCGCCGCTGGCCCTGGGCCGGCGGTTGGCGCAGGCGCTGCGCGCCGCCTTTGCCGAGACGCGCGACACGCTGGCCGGGCGCAGCTACAGCGACGAGTACGTGCAGACCATCGCACACGAGCTGAAAAGTCCGCTGGCGGCGATCCGTGGCGCGGCCGAACTGCTGCGCGAGCCGATGCTGGAGGAGGCGCGGGCGCGCTTTACGGGCAACATCGAGGAGCAGGTGGCGCGCAGCCAGGCGCTGATCGAGCGGCTGCTGGAGCTGTCTGCGCTGGAGCGGCGCGGCGCATTGACCAAGGTCGAGCCGCTGGAGCTCGCGGTCATCGCGCGCCAGGCGCAGGACGAGCTGCTGCCCTTTGCCGCGCAGCGCAGGATAGGTATCGACGCGGCACTGGACGAGCGGGTGCAGGTCAGCGGCGACGCCTTTTTACTGCACCGGGCGATCGCCAATTTGCTGCGCAACGCCGTTGAGTTCGCGCCGGCTGGCACCCAGGTGGAGCTGCGTTTGGAAGAAGAACGCGATGCAGCGGTGCTGAGTGTGCGCGATCACGGCCCCGGCCTGCCCGACTTTGCGCACAACCGCATCTTCGACAAGTTCTATTCGCTGCCGCGGCCGGACACCGGCAAGAAAGGCACCGGACTGGGTCTTGCCTTCGTCAAGGAAGTGGCCGGCCTGCACGGCGGCCGCGTGAAGCTCGCCAATCATCCACAGGGCGGCGCCTTGGCAACGCTGACCTTGCCCAAACGCGTGTCACCCTGGGCACCGCGTTAAGGCAGCGTCGATAACCGATTTACAACGCCTTGGGTCCCCGCGCCCCCAAGGTGTTACGTGAAGTCGAGTGCCGTTGGGCGCAGTTGGCCGGTCGCGCGGTCCCAGACGTGCACCCGCCCGTCGAGTCGAACTGCACCTACTGCTTTGAGCAGCACGAGCAAGTCACCGCGACTGTTGCTGGCAATCGCCAGCGCATCGACCGGAAAACTCTTCTCCGACCGCGCCGCACTCGCTTGCGCGACCAAGTGGTTGCGAGTCTGCTCGGCTCGGCTCGCATCGGTGTCGTCCTTCACCGGGAACACGAGCCAGTCGTCGCCTGCGGTGGTGATGCCCCCGCCATTGACCGACGTCAGCCGTTGGCGGTATTCGGCGGGAAGTACAACGTTCAGCTCGCGCTCAGCGGCCGCAACACAATTCTCGGTGGTGGGAAAGGGCATGAGGTGCTTTAGGGCCTGTTAACACTTGGATCGCACATGCGTGACCTCCAGAACGATCGCAATCTAGGCGCGCTGCCGCAGGCAGGGCG
>JBIIZX010000157.1:0-7527 GCA_044346055.1 Burkholderiaceae bacterium
CCTGGCCACCGAGGCGATCGAGCAGCTGCTGCGGCGCTGGGAGAGCGAGCCCAAGGAATGCGGCCCGAGTGCGGTGCGCACGGTCGAGACCGCGGTCGCCGCCATCATTGCGTACCTGGAGGGGCTGCTGTCCGGGCGGCCCAACCAGCCGATCCGCCTGTACCCCTACTACCGTGATGTGCTGTCGCTCAACCGTGCGCAGCGCGTGCACCCGGCCGATCTGATCTACCCCGACCTGACCCGACGGCCGGCGTTCCATCAGATTGAAGTCAAGCCGCTCTCAACCGACCAGCTGCGCGTGCGCCGCGTGCGCTTCGAGGAAGGCCTGCTCGGCTTCCTGCGCAATGCCGACGATCCAAAAGGCCGCCGCCTGATGCGCGAGGCGGTCAGCGAACTCGAACACCTGCCGCAGCGCGGCCTGGCCCGCAGCTTCTGGTGGGTCTCGCGCGGGCTGCTCGATGCGCTCGATGCCGGTCAGGTGCCGGTGGACATCGATCTGAAGCGCGTGCTTGCGCGCCTGAACCTGCAGTTCCGCCGTCTCATTGAAGGCGGCGGTGCGGTGGCCGAGCGGCTGATGACCGACGTGCTGTTCTACGTCGGACGCGCTGGCGAAGCGGCCGCGCGCGTGGCCGAGGTCAAGCGCCTGTATGGCCTGGACGCATTGATCGCCCCTGACTTTGAACGCCCCACGCTCACCGCCGTCGATGCCGATGCGCTGCGCCACCTGAAGGACGCGCTGTCGCATGCCAAGACGCACTGGGGCCAGATCGTCGGCGGTGCGCCCGAGGTGCCGCGCTTTGCGCAGGAGCTCGCCCGTTGCATCGACGCCGCGCAACGGCTGCGGGCGCCGGCCGTAAGTGCGGTGCTGAAGAACGTGGGTGTGGCCACCCACAACTTCGCCTCGCTCTCACCCGCCGTGCGCGAAGCACTCGGCCTGGAGGTCGCATCGGCGCTGCTGTTCGCCGAGCAGGGCGTGGACGACCTGCCGCAGAGCGATCCGCAGCTGGAGGAGCGCGGCAACGTCGTCGCGCATCGCCTGCAAGCCACGCTCAAGGGCGAACCGATGCCCGATTCGGCGCCGTGGATGAGCGAGCTGGCGCGGCGCGCGCAGGATCGCCTCACCATGGCGAGCGTGGTGGGCGAAACGCAGACCACGCTGAAGGAGATCGAGCAGCGGCTCGACCGCTTCTTCCGCAATCCCAATGAGCGCAAGGACCTGCCGAGCACCGATCCGATGTTCGACAAGATCTGCGGCGTGCTCTCGGTACTGGGCTTTGATGATCCGATGGCGGCGCTGCGCAATGTGCAGGCCTCAGTGCGGCGCTTTGCCGACCCCGCCACACCGGCACAGCCCGAGGAGTTTGCCCGCATAGCGCAGAACCTCGGCGCGATCGGCTTCTTTGTCGAGAGCCTGGCGCAGGACGGCGAGCGCCCGCGCGGCATGTTCCGCTACGACCCGTCCACCGGCGTGTTCTCGGCCGATCTCGGCCAGAGCGCGGCCGCCGCGGAGATTGCACCGGCCGACGAGTTCCTGCATCCGCCGCGCACCATCGACTTGCGCGCCCAGCAGGCGGCGGAAATCGGAGCGCGCCGCGAGCGGCCCGAGGCCATCGAGGCCAGCGTCGCGCAGCATCAACAGGACGCGGTGCTGATCGCGCAGCGCCTGCAGGCAGCGCCGCTGGATAACGCCGCGCTGCAGGCCTATGGGCGCCTGCTGCAGGTGCTGGTCGGCGAAGCCGACCTGCTGGACGATGCGGCGCTGAAGTCCAAGCTCGCCACCGCGCAGCAACTGTTCAACAACTTCCGCGAAGACCGCATCGTCGACACGGCCGCCCAACTGGCACAGCTGTTCGCGTCGGAGATCGCGCCCGCGCCCGAGCTCACCGCGCCGCTGCCGACATCGGAAGCGGCCGCCGACAAGGAACTGCACGACATCTTCGTCGAGGAAGCCAACGAGGTCCTGGACGGCGTGATCGAGCAGCTCGACGCGCTGGCCCAGGCGCGCGACGACCAGTCCACGCAGACCACCGTGCGCCGCGCCTTCCACACGCTGAAGGGCTCCAGCCGCATGGTCGGGCTCAAGCAGTTCGGCGAGGCGGCCTGGAGCGTGGAGCAGTGCTTCAACCTGTGGCTGGCGCAGGAGCGCCCTGCCACCGATGACCTGCTGCAGCTGGGTCGGGTGGCCGCTGCGCTGATGCGCGGCTGGATCAGCAAGATCGGCGCCGATAGACGCGCGCAAATCGATGTGGCCGCACTGGTGCGCGCCGCGCAGCGCGTGCGCGAAGGCGGTGCCTTCGAGTTCGACGGCCCGCTGCCGACGCTGGCCGCAGGCGGAGCGAGCCTGGCAACTGCCGACCCAAAGAGCGTCGGCAGCCCGGCTGAACCTGCACCGACCGAGCTGCCGGACCCAGAACAAGGCAGCCCGCACGAATTTCACGCGTCCACCGCCGCACTCGGCCTGCCGGCGGACACGACGGTCGAGACCACCGAGCTGGCGCCGCCGGCCGAGCCACCGAGCGCGACCGTCATCACGCTGCCGCTGGAGGAGCCGCTGCGCGCAAGCGGCGACGACACCCGCACCATTGGCCCGCTGGAAATCAGCCATGGCCTTTACTCGGTGTTCCTCACCGAGGCCGATGAGTGCATCCGCATGCTGGCGCAGGACGTGGCCGAGTGGCGCTTCGAGCCGACCCGCAGCGTGCTGACCGCGACCGTGCGGCGCGCGCACTCGCTCGCGGGCATCAGCGGCACGGTGGGCCTAAAGCCCGTGCACGAGATTGCCGATCCGCTCGATGACCTGATGCACGCCCTGGTGCGCGATGAATCGCACCGCTACGACGTGCCGGTGATGACACCGCTGCAGTTCGACACGCTCAGCAGCGTGATCGAGAAGATGCGCGGCATGCTGCATCAGTTCGCCGCGGGCATGTACCCGCTGCCGGCACCGGTCCAGGCCGCCTCCGTGCGCACGCTGCTCGAGCAGATCAGCGAACGCAATGCGATGGACGGTCCGGCCTCGATCCTGCCGGTGGGCGATGACGACGCGGCCGAGCCGCCGTCGGCGCCGACGTCATCGCCGCATCTGCAGCCACCACTCGCGGAGTTTGGCAGCTCGATTGACGATGTGCCGGGAATAGCGTCATTGCTGGCGCCAGCCGTGACACCAGCGACGGGGCAGGTTGACAACGAGCGCCCTGCGTTCGATCTCGTTATTCCGCCCGCACCGTCGCCCGCTCCGTCGCTGGCCCCGGCGCTGGACTTCAGCATCGACCTGCCACAAGCCGCGCCCGTACCGGCCGCCGCGACCAACAGCGAAACACTTGCACCAGTTGCTGCCGATTTCCTGGGCACGCCGCAAGCTTTTGCCGAGCCCGCGGCGGATCTCGCGGCCTTCGCACCGCTCGAGCTGCCTGGGCAAGACGCGCTGACTGATCTGCCCGTGCCGACCGCCGCTGTTGCGACCATCGCACGCAGCCTCGCGCTCGACGCCGATCCCGTGGCGCCCGATGCCGATGCCGATGACGCCGACGCACCGGTCAACACCGGCCTGCAGGACGAGATCGATGCCGACCTGCTCGAGATCTTCGTGGCCGAGGCGCATGACCTGATGCCTGCCATCAGCGGCAAGCTGCGCGAGCTGCAGGCCAACCCGGGCGACCGCGAGGTCGCGCGCGAGCTGATGCGCCAGCTGCACACCGTCAAGGGCAGCGCGCGCATGGCGGGCGCCATGCGCCTGGGCGAGCTGGTGCACGACATGGAGACGCGCATCGAGTCCGCGATGCAGCTCGTGACCGTGCCCAATGTGATCGTGGAGGACCTGCAGAGCCAGTATGACCATGCGCTGACGCTGTTCGACGTCCTGCAGAACCCTGGCGGCCGAGCGGTTCAGCCACTTGCGTCGCAAACGGAGCCCGAGGCCGTGCTGGCCGCATTTGCAGGCGAAGGCATAGGCAGTGCGCCGCTTGCGCCCGTGATCGACCTGGGCGCGGTGCGCGACGCCGCCAACAATCTGGCGCGCGATCCCGGCCGTGATTCAACCCGTGATGCGGCCCGTGAGCCTGCGCCAGCGCTGACAGCGCGGCCCGGCGCGCCCGACCGTGCGGCGGCACCCGCGCAACCGGCGCCAGTGATTCGCGTGCGCGCCGACGTGCTGGACAAGCTGGTCGACCAGGCCGGCGAGGTGTCGATCGCGCGCGCCAAGCTGGAAAACGAGATCGGCAGCCTGAAGGGCGCGCTGACGGATCTGACCGAGAACATCTCGCGTCTGCGCACCCAGTTGCGCGAGGTGGAGATCCAGGCCGATGCGCAGATCGCAGCGCGTGCCGACCAGCTGTCGCGCCAGAGTGCGACCTTCGATCCGCTCGAGTTCGACCGCTACACCCGTCTGCAGGAGCTGACGCGCCTGCTCGCCGAGTCGGTCGAGGACGTGGCCATGGTCCAGAGCAACATGCTCAAGGGCCTGGGGCTGGCGGAGACCGATCTGACCTCGCAGTCGCGCCTGACGCGCGAGCTGCAGCAGCAGCTGATGCGGGTGCGGCTGGTGCCGTTTGCCAACGTCTCCGAGCGCCTGTATCGGGTGGCGCGGCAGACCGCCAAGGAACTGGGCAAGCGCGTCAACCTCGAGATCCGCGGCGGCACCAGCGACATCGACCGCGGCGTGCTGGAGAAATTGGCGGGCCCGTTTGAGCATCTGGTGCGCAATGCGATCGTGCACGGGCTCGAATTGCCCGAGCAGCGCACCGCCGCCGGCAAGCGCGAGACCGGTGAGATTGCGATCGATGTGCGGCAAGAAGGCAACGAGATCGTGGTCGTGTTTGCCGACGACGGCGCCGGCCTCAATCTCGCCCGCATCAAGAGCCGTGCGATTGAAAAGGGACTGATTGCAGCCAACGGCGCAGTGTCCGACCGCGAGCTGATGGAGCTCATCTTCGCGCCAGGCTTTTCCACCGCGACCGAGGTCACGGAACTCGCCGGCCGCGGGGTCGGCATGGACGTGGTGCGCAATGAGCTGTCGACTTTCGGCGGCCGCGTGGCGGTGGCCAGCGACCCCGGCACCGGCACGCGCTTCACGCTGTATCTGCCGCTGACTCTCGCCGTGACGCAGGTCGTGCTGGCCAAGATCAACCAGCGCCGCTA
The DNA here is from genome assembly GCA_044346055.1 of Burkholderiaceae bacterium. Taxonomy (GTDB): domain Bacteria; phylum Pseudomonadota; class Gammaproteobacteria; order Burkholderiales; family Burkholderiaceae_F; genus JALHMQ01. The sequence goes on from JBIIZX010000157.1 coordinate 5,137, forward strand.
TGCAATTCCCGCCGGCATGGTCGAGCAGGTGCGGCGCCTGAAGCCGGCCGTGATCGTGCCGGCGCTTTCCGATGGCGTGATCGAGTTTGCGCCCGTTGGCCCCGTCGTGCTGCGTCCGCTGGCACAGCTGCTTGGACAGGAAGCGGCCACGCATTTCACCAAGCAGGTTCCGGTGGTGCTGCTGCGCTCCGGCGAAGATCGCCTGGCCATCGCCGTGGACGACCTGTCGTCGAACCAGGAGGTGGTGGTCAAGAACGTCGGCGCGCAGGTTGCGCGCCTGGCCGGCATCCTGGGCGCGACCATCCTTGGTAACGGCGAGATCGTCCTCATCATCAACCCGGTGCAGCTGATCGCACGCGCCCCCGAGCCGGTGCAAGTCTCGCTGCCGCCCGCGCTGCCGCCGGGCACCTCGGCCGCCGACGCACGCCGCCTGCAAGAACGCCCGGCCGCAGGCCAGGCGGCCGCGCCGACGCTCGTGATGGTGGTCGACGACTCGCTCACCGTGCGTCGCGTGACCCAGCGCCTGCTCGAGCGCAATGGCTTCCAGGTGCTGCTGGCCAAGGATGGCGTGGACGCGCTGCGCCAGCTGCAGGACCAGGTGCCCGACATCATGCTGGTCGACATCGAGATGCCACGCATGGATGGCTACGACCTCACGCGCAACGTGCGCTCCAGCGCCGCCACGCGCACCGTGCCGATCATCATGATCACCTCGCGCACGGCGGATAAGCACCGCAGCATGGCTTTTGAGCTTGGCGTCAACGAGTACCTGGGCAAGCCGTATCAGGAAGACGAGTTGCTGGCGCTGATCAAGCAGCACACGCAGGCGCGCGCGGTGGTTTGAGCGGCAGACACAGGTCGCGGGCACTCAGCCTGCGCCTGTGTGGCTGATGGTCTGTTGAAGGTGGCGTCGACTCCGTCACTCGTGCGCGCCGGCTGATCGCTGCAGACTGCGCTGCTTGAACCCCGGCTGTGCATGCCCGCCGAATCGACGTGCAGTGAGCACTGTCGGCCGCCAGTTATCAAGATACGGATAACTGGTTATTGTCTCGACGACCGAGATAAACCAAGTTAGGCTGCAGAACAAATGCACGTTTCCCCCTCACCGCCGCCGATGTCGTCGCCTACCGAGCGCTCATGCTGGAGGCCTACGAGCATGCGCCAGATGCGTTCACGACTACAGCCGCTGAGCGCCAAGCCGAGCCCGAGGCATGGTGGGTCAAGCGCATTGGAAGCACTGAAGCGCTGACAACCTCTTTCGGGGCCTGGCACGGTACCGCCTTAGTGGGCACTGTGGCGCTCGAGTACTCCGCAAAGCCGAAAACGTGCCACTCCGCGCTGGTCCTAGGGATGTACGTACAGCCATCTAATCGGGGCAAAGGCATTGGCCTGGCACTCATGCAGGCCGCAATCGCTGCTTCGTCGGCGCGGCCGGAGATCCTGTCCCTAACCCTCACGCTCACCGAGGGCAACGAACCCGCGCTTCGGCTCTATCGGTCTGTCGGCTTTGTCAGCTGGGGCACTCAGCCAAACGCCATCCGCACAGTGTCGGGCCTCAAGGGCAAGGTGCATATGTCACTCACACTCCCACGCCCCCGTGCTGCAGCCTAACCCCTCGCTCAAGCTGACCCGCTACGGCAGGCACTGTAAGCCCGGCCTGAGCCACTCGTACTATCGTCTCAGTCCGGGCTTACAGTACCTGCCTACGCGGGCAGCTTAGCTCGAACGTTAGGCCTCGCATTCAACTCACAGTGCATGCCGAGCGCTTCGAATGTGCCGTTCAAGACCACACACAAGCCCACGCGCCGGTCGCGCCGCGAGCTCAATGCCCACCGCGGTGCCTTTCGGGACCATCGCGAAGTCCTCGAAGACCAAAGACTTGCCACGGACAGCGCAAGCTCATCCGCTCCGCGCAGTAGGAAGGCGATCCCTAACCCAGCAAGCGCCGGTCGACCAGGCCAGCCACGCGAGAAGTTGCACGCCAGGCAAGGCGCAAAGCGCCCTGCCGAATTGCCGGTCGGGTGCAGCGGCAGCCGAGTACGGCTCCCGCAATTGGCTTCACTTCGCGCCGGCGCGGTCAACAGCCGGTCCATGGACATCGAGCCGTCCGCAGCGCGGAGCGGGAAGCGCACGTCGAGTCTTTGGAAAGTCACCAACTGCGGGTTTACCCTCGGCGAGGCCTAACCCCTCGCTCAAGCTGACCCGCTACGGCAGGCTTTGTAAGCCCGGTCCGCGTCAGTCGTACTATCGTCGCGTACCGGGCTTACAAAGCCTGCCTTCGCGGGCAGCTTAGCTCGAACGTTAGGCAGCACGAGAAGACCCGACCTGAAGCGATGTCTAGTTTTCTGGATCGCCGCATGAATGCAAGAGCTTCGGCCAGTACGCCGATTG
>JBIIZX010000158.1:0-7524 GCA_044346055.1 Burkholderiaceae bacterium
GGGGTGCCTGCGCTGGCCAGGTAGTCCTTGTGCGCGCAGGCTTCGATCGGAATGTCGCCGAGCTTGCGCGCGACCAAGGAGCCCTGTGCCGGCCGCACCATGCGCACCGCAATATCAGCCTCGCGGCGCAGCAGATTGGTGAGCTGGTTGGTGGCCACCAGCTCGATCTGGATGGCCGGCTCTTCGCGCTGCAGGCGCGCCAGCAAGGGCGGCATCAGGTAACTGGCGGCGACATAGCTGGTGGTGATGCGCACCGTGCCGCTGGTGGCCGTGCGCGCGATGGCAAGGCCCCGCACCAGTCCGTCCGCCCCCGCTTGCATCTGGCGCGCCGCCTCGGCGATCGACAGCGCGGCCGCGGTTGGCACCACACCGCGGCCGGTGCGCTCGAACAGCGGCACACCCAGTTGCGCCTCAAGCTCTGCCACGTGACGGGACAGCGTGGGCTGCTGCGCCCCCAGCCGGCGCGCCGCGCCCATGAGGCTGCCGGCATCGAGCACCGCGAGAAAGCTGCGGATCAGCGCCCAGTTGAAGGCGGAGAGATCTGGAGGTGGAGTTTGAGCCATGCACAAGTGTATGGCTGACTTTCATGCTTCAGCAATTTCCAAATGTCTTGCGGCTGCCCAGACTGCCCGCATTGACCGACACCAAACCACTTGATCACCGCTTGCAGGAACAACCATGACCAGCGCCGCCACAACAACTCACTCGACAGACATGAACCCGAAAGGCGCTGCACCAACGTTGCTGATCCTCGGCGCCCACGGTCGCCTCGGCCTGGCGGCGGCCCGCGCCTTTGACGCTGCCGGCTGGAAGGTGCTGGCCCAAGTGCGGCGCGAGCGCGACCCAGGGCTGCCGACCAGTGCAGTGCTGCTGCGCACGCCCGTCACCAACACCACGCTGCTGTCGGCGCAGGCTCGCGGCGCGTCGGTGGTGTTGCATGCGCTGAACCCGCGCTACGACCGCTGGCAGCAGGAGGCGATGCCGCTGCTGCACGCGGGCATGGCCGTGGCCGAGCGGCTGAACGCCCAACTGCTGCTGCCGGGCAATGTCTACGCCTACGGCGAATCGATGCCAGCGCGGCTGGCGCCCGCCACGCCGATGCAGCCCAGCTCGCCACATGGCCGGGTGCGCCTGGAGATGGAGCAGGCCATTGGGCGGCGCTGCGGGCGCGGCACGCTGCGCGCCACGGTGCTGACAGCGGGCGACTTCTTTGGCGCTGGCCGCGGCAGCTGGTTCGACCAGGCCGTGGTTGCTTCGCTCCACAAAGGCAAGCTCGTTTATCCTGGCCCTCTCGATGTGCCGCATGCTTGGGCCTACCTGCCGGATCTGGCCGCAGCCATGGTTGGCGTGGCGGTGGCCGATGCCGCGCGGGCCATGTCGTTCGAGCGCTTCATGTTCGCCGGCCACACGCTGACTGGCGCGGAGTTACTGGCTGCCATCGAGCGCGCGGCGCAGGCACTGGCGCTGTCCCCTGCCGGAGGTCTGCGCCGCAGCGGCATGCCCTGGGGCGTGATTCGCGCAATCGGGCTCATCAAGCCGACCTGGCGCGCGCTGGCGCAGATGTCCTACCTCTGGCGCGTGCCGCATCAACTGGACGACAGCGCCTTGCGCGCACGCATCGGCACGCTCGCGGCCACGCCGCTGCAAGACGCGCTGGCGGCGACCCTGCGCGACTTGTTCCCACAAGGGAGCGGGCCAGTGTCTGCGCCGCCCTCCTCGGCAGAGTCCACCGCGACGCCGGCACACCTCATTCCATTTCGAGACCTTCAAGGTAACGTCGTCGTTCCCACGAATGCGGGAACCCAGCGGCTTTCGTGAACGACGCTGGATTGCCGCTTGCGCGGGAATGACGCGCCTTCGTTGTCCGAATGAAACGGAAGTGGAATCAGCCGTCGCGCACTGACGTCCTCAACAGCGTCCTGATCCCGCACGGAACGCAAGCCACCCGTTGCCGCCGACATCGAAGCGGTAACGGCGTGCCTGCCCCCGCGGTGCTGACCAACCAAAGCAGATTTCCTTAAATGAACGCCCTCGTGTCTAACCTACGAGACTCTGACTTGCACGGCGCGCCTGAACTGTCGGCTGCCGCGACGCGGCGCGCCGCGCGTGCCACAGGCGTGCTCCTTATTGCCGTGGCACTGCTGGCCTTTGCGCCTGTGCTCGTGCTCGGAAGCGCAATCGGCTGGCCGGCTTCGCTCAGCCTGCCGGCAGCCCAGCAACTTTCGCTGCTGCACGCGCATGCAGCGGCCGTGACGACCGGCTACGGGCTGTACCTGCTGTACTCGCTGCTGGTGGCGTCGGCGATGATTGGCTTGGCGGCCCTGGTGCTCGGTGGCCTGCAGCGGCCGCTCGCCGCGACCGTGATTGCTTTCGCCGCTTTGTCCGCCCTCGCACGAGCCATCGGCATCCTGCGCTGGCTGACCGTGATGCCGGCACTGGCCACGGCGCACGCGGCCGCCGATGCGACTACTCGCGCACAGATCGAACTCGTGTTCACTGCCGTCACGCTCTATGGCGGCGGAATCGGTGAGGTGCTCGGCGTCAGCTTGCTGATGGCGGCAGCGGTCGGCACGCTGTCGGCAGGTGCACTGACAGCAGGCATCTTGCCTCGCCCGCTCGGCGCGCTTGGCTTGCTGGTGGCGCTGCTGCTGGCAGCGTTGGCGCTGCCGGCCTTTGGCCTGCCCGCGGCGGTGCCGGTCGCGCTTGCAGTCACGTCGCTGTCGGTGTGGATGCTCGCGTGTGGCTTGTGGCTGCTGTGGCGACGATGATGTAGACGACTATCGCCGTACGCGACGGCCCCACCGTCCAACACCAGCAACCCGTCCTCGACATGACCGACTAAGGCAGAACGACTGGAAGGATCAGCGACGATGTCGAGCAGCTGTGCGCAGGGCCACGCGTGCCGCGCACATCGCTGCGCCCTTGCGTGGCACAGACAAACCCTAGTAGCCTAGCCTGATGCCAGGGGCCGAAAATCGCGCCTTCCATATAGGGCGCCGTCGGGCGACAGCAGATGAAAAAGAATCAACATGGGCTGGGCGGGAGACTCGTGCTCGCGGGCACGTTGCTGCTGCAGTCGGCCGCGGTGGCGGCGCAGACCAGCACGCTCGAAATCGCGTCCAAAGCATCGTCCTGCAATGCCTGCCACGGCCCCTATGGTCGCTCGCAGGCAGGCATTCCGACGCTCGAAGGCCGCAACGCCGACGAGATGTACACCAGCTTGAAGGGGTTCGCCTCTGGGCAGAAGTCGGCGTTCGTCATGCACCATCACGCCAAGGGTTACACGGACCAGGAGCTGCGCGATATCGCCACCTATTTCGCACAACAGAAGCCGAAGGGGCGATGATGAAGAGCGATCGGCGGTCCTTTCTTGCCATGGCGAGCGCGCTCGGCCTGGGCGCGGTTGCGGGCAAGGCGCGCGCACAGGAAGGCGGGCGCGTGGTGATCGTGGGCGGCGGCTTTGGCGGCGCCACCTGCGCACGCTATCTCAAGATATGGCGACCGCAGCTCGACGTCACGCTGGTGGAGCCGCAAGCGGTCTATGTGGCTTGCCCCCTTAGCAACCGGGTATTGGGCGGCACGTTCGACCTGCGCGATCTCGCGCGCGACTACGGCTTTCTCGCCGCCGACTACAACATCCGCGTCATCCGCGCGAGCGCCAATGGCGTCGACCCGGTCAAGCGCTCGGTGGCGCTGTCCAACGGCACCACGGTGCCCTACGACCGGCTGGTACTCGCACCGGGCATCGACTTCGCCGCCGAGCGCATTGGCGGACTGCGCGAGGCGCTGGCCTCGCAGGCGGTGCTGCACGCATGGCGCGGCGGCGCACGGCAAGTGACCGAACTGCGCAACCGCATCACCGAGATGAAGCAGGGCGGCGTGGTGGCGCTGCATGTCCCCAAGGCGCCGTTCCGCTGTCCGCCCGGACCCTACGAGCGCGTGAGCCTGATCGCGCACTATCTGTCGCGCAACAACCCCAAGGCCAAGCTGCTGCTGTTCGATGCAAACCCGGACATCCTGGCCAAACGCGATCTGTTCATGGACCTGTGGAAGACGCGCCACCCAGGCATGATCGAGTACGTGCCCAATGCCGACCTCGTGTCCGTGAGCAGCACGGGGCGTCGCCTCGACTTTGCGGTCGGCAGCCCGGTGGAGGTGGACGTGCTCAACGTCGTGCCGCCGCAGCGCGCTGGCGATCTCGTGCGCCGCACGGGCCTCGTGCCGGCTGACGGCAACTGGGCACCGGTGGACTTTTTGTCGTACGAATCGACGCTCGTGCCGGGCATCCACGTCGTCGGCGACTCGATCCAGAACGCGCCGGGCTTGCCGAAGTCCGGCCACATGGCCAACCAGGCCGGCAAGGTGTGCGCCGCTGCCATCGTCGCGCGCATCACCGGCCAGCCGCTGCCATCGCAGCCTGTCATCGCCAACACCTGCTACAGCTTCGTCAGCCACACCGAAGCGATGCACGTGGCGGGCGTGTTCCGCTACGACGCGGGCAAGCGCACCATGGTCCCCGAGAAAGGCGCCGGCGGCCTGTCCAAGGCGCCCAGCCCCACGGAAGCCGTGCACGCCTTCGGCTGGGCCTTCAACATCCTGCACGACACCTTCGGCGGCACCTTCACGCTGCAGTCACCAACGGTATCGGCCACGTGACCCTGGCGCCGCACGGCGCGCAACAGTCAAGAAGCACAAAGGAAAACGGGCGCATTGCTGCGCCCGCTTTGCTTGACCCGCGGCGCATGCCGCGGGGGTGGCCAGTGACTTCTACTTGCCGCCCGCCGGCACCTTGCCCACGACGCCCTGCACGTAAAAGTCCATCTTGCCGAGCTGCTCGTCGCTCAGCGTGGCGTTCTTGGCAATGACGTCCTTGCCCTCGTTGGACTTAATGGGCCCGGTGAACGGATGGAACTTGCCTCCGGCGATTTCTTCGCCGCGCACTGCGACCGCGTCGGCGACGTCTTTCGCAACCGAAGGATTGATCGCCTCCAGCTTGATGGCGCCCTCTTTCATGCCCATCCACACGCTGCCGGTTTCCCACTTGCCGTCCAGCATGGCCTGGGTGCGCTGCGTGTAGTACGCGCCCCAGTGATGCGTCACCGCGGCCAGTTGTGCCCTGGGACCGAACTTGCTCATGTCCGAGTGGTAGGCCACGGCCATCTTGCCCTTTTCTTCGGCGGTGGCAACAACGGCGGTCGAGTCGGTGTGATGGGCCAGCACGTCCGCGCCCTGGCCGATCAGCGCATTGGCCGCATCGCGCTCCTTGCCCGGGTCATACCACGTGTTGACCCACACCACGCGCACCTGCGCCTTTGGATTGACGCTGCGCGCGCCGAGCGTGAAGGCGTTGATGCCCTGTAGGACCTCGGGGATCGGGAACGCGGCCACGTAGCCCAGCGTGTTGGTCTTGGTGCTCTTGCCCGCGATGATCCCGGCAAGATAGCGGCCTTCATAGAAGCGCACGTTGTACGTGGCGAGGTTCTTCGCGGTCTTGTAGCCGGTGGCGTGCTCGAACTTCACGTCCGGAAACTCCTCGGCCACTTTCAGTGTCGGGTTCATGAAGCCGAAGCTGGTGGTGAAGATGAGCTTGTTGCCCTGGCTGGCCAGGTCGCGGATCACGCGCTCGGCATCGGCGCCTTCGGCCACTTTCTCGACGAAACTGGTGGTCACCTTGTCACCCAGGTTCTTTGCCATCTCCTCGCGGCCACGGTTGTGCTGGGTGGTCCAGCCGGCGTCGCCCACCGGGCTCACGTAGACGAAGGCCACCTTGGCGGGCTCGGCCTTCTTGGGCTCTTCCTTTTTGGGCTCTTCCTTCTTGGCCTCCACCTTCGGGGCGGGCGCTTCCTGCTTGCCGCAGGCGGCGAGCACAGAAGCGGCAGCTGCGGCGAGCAGCAGACGACGCACTTGCATTGGCTGGTCCTTTCGAGAAAGGCACGAATTCTAAGTGCGCGAACGCCGTTGCGCGGGGCGGGTTAAACCCGAAGTCTTCGCAATTGCCGGCGCCGGCATGCCGCTACCATGCGCGCACCTCAACGCAAACACCACGCAAGCACAGCGCGTCATGGGGCTTTGTGCTCGTGCAAGGGAGAGGAACGTGACCTGGTTGATGTTGCTCGCTGGTGCAGCACTGCTCGTTTACGCGGTGATCGTGTTCAACCGTCTGGTGCACGATCGCAACCTGGTGGGGCAGGCGTTTGCGGATATTGATGTCCAGCTGAAGCGGCGCGCCGATTTGGTGCCGCGCCTGGTCGAAGTGGTGCGCGGTTATGCGGAACACGAGCGCAGCACCCTGCTGGCCGTGACCGAGATGCGTACGCAAGCCAGCGCCCTGGCCAACACGGCGCGGGGGCCTGATGCCAGTCGCTTTGCCGCCGAGACAGGCCTGGGCCAGGCGCTGCAACGCCTGATGGTGTTGCAGGAAAGCTACCCCGCGCTGAAGGCGGACGCCAATTTTCGCGACCTGTCCACGCGCCTGGTCGAGGTCGAGGATCACCTGCAGTTTGCGCGCCGGTTTTACAACGGCGCTGTCCAGCAGTACGTCACGCGCATCCAGACCTTTCCGGATCTGATCGTGGCCCGCCTGTTTGCCTTTCGCCCCGCCGCGTTCTTCGAGACCGAGGACCGCGCCGCCGTCACGGTGCTGCTATGAGCAGGCAAGTCGGTCTGCGCCTGCAGCGGGTGGCGCTGCATCCCTTGCTGGCATTGCTGGCCGCGCTCGCCGTGGCTTTCACGCTGCCCGCCACGGCCCAGGCCCAGGGCAAGCCGCGCTTTGGCGACGAGCGCATCTCGCACTTCCACAGCGACATCGTGATCGCGCGCGATGGCTCGCTCGATGTGACCGAAACCATCGAGGTGGAAGCACTCGGCCACGAAATCCGCCGCGGCATCCTGCGCGACTTTCCCACTGACTACCGGGACCGCGCGGGCAGTCGCGTCAGCGTCCCGTTCGATGTGCGCGATGTCACGCGCAACGGCGCACCCGAACGTTGGCAAACCGAGTCAATGTCAAACGGCGTGCGCGTGCGCATCGGCAACCCCGACGTCGTGCTCACCCCTGGCACACACCGCTACGTGATCCGCTACCGCACCGCGCGGCAGCTCGGCTTCTTTGACAAACACGACGAGCTCTACTGGAACGTAACCGGCAACGGCTGGGCGCTGCCGATCATTCGCGCCACTGCCACTGTGACCTTGCCGCAGGCCGTGGAGGCCGCGAAGCTGTCGGCCGAGAGCTACTACGGCGCCCAGGGTGACACCTTGCGAGGGAGCGCCGAGGTGCGCGACGGCGCCGCCAGCTTCGCAAGCGATCCGACCCGGATGCTGATGCCGCGCGAAGGCCTGACCGTGGTGCTGGCCTTTCCCAAGGGCCTCATCCCGCCGCCGAGCGCGAGTGACCGCATCGGCTGGTTCGTCAGTGCCAATAAGGGCGCTGGCGTCGGACTGATCGGCACCGTGCTGCTGGCGCTCGCACTGGCGCTGCGTTGGCGCGCGGTGGGTCGCGACCCCAAGGCAGGGCCGCTGTTT
>JBIIZX010000159.1:0-7508 GCA_044346055.1 Burkholderiaceae bacterium
AGCGCATCAATGCACCGGTTACACCATCAGAAACGCCCAAATGGCACGGTCACTTGCTCCACCAGGCCCATACAACAGTGACTGGTGAAACATCCGGGCTAGCTACCATTGGCGTGCTCAAGCGCTTTGATCCAATCGCGGTCACGCCCAATGCGCCGGCGCGCCTTGTGATCACCGTGCTCAACAGCGCGGGCACGGACTTCAACAACCTGCGCCTGGTCGATCCGCTGCCGGCTGGCCTTGCCATCGCCAGCCCCGCCAATGCCAGCACCACTTGCGGTGGCGGCACCGTGGCCACGCGACCGAGCACGCTGGGCGGCGGGCGCATCGATGTCGTGCTCAGCGGTGGCAGCCTGCCCGGCGCCACAACCGACACCACGAGTTGCGATATCGCCATCGGCGTGGTGGCGGCCACGCAGGGCGCCTACCTGAACACGGTGCCCACCGGCAACGTGCAGGCGGCCGGCGGCATCAGCAACTCGGCACCGGCCAGCGCCACGCTGAACGTGCGGGCGGCGGCCACGCTGAGCAAGGCCTTCGCCAATTTCAACCGCCGCATCAACGAGGACAACCCGCTCACCATCACGATCACCAACCCCAACAGCGTTGCGCTGACGAATGTCGCGCTGACAGACACCTATCCGGCCGGCGTGTTCAACAGCGCCTCGCCCAATGCGTCGACGACCTGCGGTGGCGGCGCCGTCACCGCCACGCCCAACTCGGGCTTCATGCGGCTCACCAGTGCGACGGTGCCTGCCAACGGCAGTTGCACGATCAGCGTCACGGTGCTGGCCAACACGGTCGGGGTCTGGAACAACCTGATTGCCGATGGCGCCCTGATCTCGGCCGAAGGCATCACCAACCCGGCGCCAGCCGCCTCGACGTTTGTCACGCTCGATCCGCCCACGCTCGGCAAGGAGTTCCTGCCGGTGCAGATCACATCTGGCGGCACGAGCAAACTGCGCATCGTCCTGCTCAACACCAACAGCGTTGCGCTCGCGCTGGCCGCGCCGCTGATTGACACGCTTCCGGCCGGGCTGTCGCTCGGCGCGCCGGCACTGGACACCACCACCGTTGACCCGCAGGGCAAGCCGCGCTGCGCCAACACCTCGACCAGCGGCGGCAACACGATCACGGTGGCCAGCGGCACCGCGCTGCCGGCTGGTGGCTGCGTGGTCTGGGCCAATGTCACCGGCACGGTCGACGGGCAGTACCTGAACTCGATTCCGGCCGGCGCGCTGCAGACGCAGGCCGGGCCCAATGCCTTGCCGGCCACCGCCACGCTGTCGATCAGCACCCAGGTCTCGATCAGCGGCAAGGTGTTCCGCGATGCCGACAACAACGGCCTCGTGGGTGCGAGTGACATCGGCATCGCCAGCCAGACGGTGGAGTTGCTCAACAGCGTCGGCAGCGTGCTCGCCAGCACGCTGACCGATTCGCTTGGCAACTATGCCTTCGTCGATCTGCCGGCCGGCACATACAGCGTGCGCCAGCCGGCGCAACCGCTCGGTACCTTGAACGGCATCACCAGCGCACCTACCGGTGCGGCCAGTGCGGGCACGGCCACCACGCCGACGGTCACGCCGAGCCAGATCAGCACCATCGTGCTCACAGCCGGGCAGAACGCGCAGAACGGGAACTTCGCCGAGATCGCGCCGGCCTCGATCGCCGGCCGCGTGTTCCTCGACAACAATTTCGATGGCCTGCCGCAGGCCGGTGACGCGCCGATCTCAGGCGCGTCGATCACGCTGACCGGCACCAATGATCTCGGCCAGCCAGTGTCGCTTGCCACCAGCACCGATGCGGCCGGCAGCTACAGCTTTGGCAGTCTGCGACCGGGCAGTTACACGATCACCCAACCCGCGCAGCTGCCCAACACGGCCAACGGCATCACCACCGCCGGCACGGGCGTCACCTCGCCCGGCAGCGCAACCGCGCCCGCCACGCTGCCGAGTGCGATCAGCGGCATCGGCATTGCGCCGGGGCAGAACGGCACCGGCTTCAACTTTGCCGAAGTGCCGTTGGCCGCGATCAGCGGCACCGTCTATGTCGATCGCGATCGCAACAACAGCTTTGATCCGACCGATGTCGGCCGCATTGCCGGCGTGACGATCCGCCTCGTGCAAGGTGCTGATTGCACCAGCGGCACCACGCTGCAGACCGCCACCACGGATGCCAATGGCAACTACCGATTCGGCAATCTCGCCGCGGGCGCCAACTTCCTGATCTGCCAGACCCAGCCGGCCGGCTGGGGCAATGGCAACGCCAATGGCGTGCCGGGCAGCAATGTCATCCCCGTCACCGCGCTGCCGGCGGTCGGGCTGGGTGGCAACAACTTCGGCGAGATCGGGGCCACCGTGAGTGGCAACGTGTTTCTGGACGGCAACAACGATGGCGTGCGCAACGGCAGCGACACAGGCCTGGCCGCAGTGCAGGTCACGCTCACCGGCGCCGACCTGAACGGCGTGAGCATCACGAGCACCGCGAGCAGCGACGGCAGCGGCAACTACACCGTGTTCGACCTGCCGCAGGGCAGCTACACGGTGACGCAGCAACTGGCCCAGCCCGTGGTGGCCGGCACGACGACTCTGAACGGTCGCACCACGGCCGGCACCATCAGTAGCGCCACGGTCGGCACTGCCACACCGGTCACCACCGTGCCAAGCGCCGTCAGCGGCATCGTGCTGCCGGCGGCGGCCGACTCGATCAACAACAACTTCGCAGAAATCCTGCCGGTGGCGCTCAGCGGCGCGGTGTTCTTCGACAACAACGCCGATGGCCAGCGCAACGGCACCGACGTTGGGATCGCGGCGCAGACCATCGTCATCACGGGCACCGATGACCTGGGCCAGGCGGTCACGCGCACGCTCACCACCAACAGCAACGGCGACTTCAGCGCGCCCGACCTGCGGCCGGGCACCTACACGATCACCCAGCCGACGCAGCCGCCGGGGAGCGCCAACGGCCAGACCACGTCCGGTGCGGCCGGCGGTACGGCCACCGCAACCACCACGCTGCCGAGCGCGATCAGCGGCATCGTGCTGACCACGCCCGGGGCCAACGCGCCGAACAATCTCTTTGCCGAGTTGCCGCTGGGCAGTTCCCTCGCCGGTCGCGTCTGGCTCGATGCCAATAACAACGGCGTGATCGAGGCGGGCGAGGCGCCGATTGCCAACGTGGCGATCGAACTGGTGGGCACCGATGGCGTGGGCAATGCGGTCACACGCGGTGGCAGCACTGACGCTGCCGGCAACTACAGCTTCTTCGGCCTGCCGCAGGGCAATTACACCGTGCGCCAGCCGCTGCAGCCGCCGGCCACGGTCAACGGTCGCACCGTGGCAGGCTCCCTCGGTGGCGCCGCCACCGCAGTGACGACGCTGCCCTCGGCCATCAGCGGCATCGTGCTGCCCGCCAACACCGCCGCCAGCAACTACAACTTTGGTGAACTGCCGGCGGCGAGCATCAGCGGCGCGGTCTACAACGACACCAATAACAACGGCCAGCGCGACCCCGGCGAAGGCGGCTTTGCCAACCAGAGCATCACACTCACAGGCACCGACGATCTCGGTAACGCGGTCAACCTCACGCTGACGACGGCTGCCGACGGCAGCTTCAGCTTTGGCAGTCTGCGGCCCGGCACCTACACGCTGACGCAGCCCAGCCAGCCGCCCAACACGGTGCCGGGCCGCACCACTGCCGGCTCGCTCGGTGGTGTGGCCTCCCCGGTCGGCCCGGGTCCTTCGACCATCACGACGATCGTGGTGCCGATTGGTGGCGTGAGCAGCGGCAACCTTTTTGGCGAGATCGGCAACTCGCCCGATGTCGTCGCCAGCAAGCTGGCCGAGGGCACCTTTGCCACCGGCAACCGCGCCACCTATCGCATCAGTGTGGCCAACGTGGGTCAGGTGTCGACCAGTGGCGAGGTGCGGGTGGCCGATCGCCTGCCGCCGGGGCTGACGCTGGCCGCCACGCCGACCGGCACCGGCTGGAGTTGCAGCGGTGCTGCTGGCGACGCGCGCTTTGTCTGCACCAGCAGCAGCGTGATCGCCGCTGGCGCGGTCAACGGCAACACGATCGCAGTGAGCGTGAACGTCGCGCCGGGTGCGACCGGCAATGCCAACTCGGTGGTGCTGGATAACGCGCTCTTGGTCGAAGGCGGCGGCGAATTGCCGGCCTATGCGCCCACGCCCAATGATCGAACGCTGTTCGAAACCAATCCGGCCGGCTTGCCCGTGTGCGCCACACCACCCGCACAGAACGCGTGCCGCACGCCGACCACGGTGCTGCGCTCGGCCAGCGCCAGCGGCACCGCCTGGTACGACATCGGCACCGCCACGCGCCAGCTCGATAGCGGTGACCAGCGTCTGGGTGGCTGGATCGTCGAAGTGGTGGACGCCGACGCGGCCAATAGCCCCGTGGTGCGTAGCCTGACCACCAATGCCGACGGCACCTGGCGCGCAGATGATCTGATTCCCGGTCGCACCTACCAAGTGCGCTTCCGCGACCCGCAGTCGACCGTCATCTTTGGCCAGCCGGTCTCGGGCGAGCAGGGCACGCCGCCCGTGCCCTGCGTCGCCAGCAACCCGGGCAATGCCAATCGCAGCTCGTGCGTCGATGCGACCGACCTGCGCATCGTGCTGCTGGCCGGTGACAACCTGGTGCAGCAGAGCCTGCCGCTGGTGCCCGGCGGCGTGGTGTATGACGCGGTGTCGCGCAACCCGGTGCAAGGGGCAACGGTGGCGCTGGCGCCCGTGGGCAGCTGCGCGGGCTTCAATCCCGCCACCAGCATCCTGAACGCCAATGGCGGCGGCTACATCATCAACGGCAACGCCATCAGCATGACGGTGGGCGCCCTGGGTGCCTACTACTTCGGCTTTGCAGCCACTGCACCGGCGGCCTGCCAGTTCACGCTGACCGTCACGCCGCCGCCCACGCACAGCTTTCCGTCGCTGCTGATTCCGCCGCAGACGGCTGCACTCACGCCGCCGCCCAACCCGGGCACGAACTTCGTGCAGCAGCAGCCCAATGCGCCGGTGGGCCGCGCACCGACCATCTGGTACGGGACCATCGGCGCCGGTGCCTCGCTGCAGCCGATCGTCAACAACCATATTCCGCTCGACCCACGCAGCGTGGCGGGCATCGTCATCATCAAGACCGGCTCGGCGCGCGAGGTGGAACTCGGCGATTCGCTGCAGTATGCGATTCGTATCCGCAACAACTCGACCTTCGACCGCGCGGCGCTTTACATCGACGATCGCCTGCCGGCGGGCTTCCGCTACATCCCGGGCACCGCACGCGTCGAGCGCAATGGCGCCAGCGTGGCGGTTGCCGATCCGGCCGGCGGTCTGGGCCCCAACTTGACCTTTGCCGTGGGCGGTGTTGCCGCCGGCAGCGACATCACGCTGAGCTACCGGGTGCGCGTGGGCGTGGGCGCGCAGCAGGGCGATGGCATCAATCGCGCGCAGGCCAAGCCGCTGCCCACCACCGACTGCCGCGCGCGGCCGGCCGAGTGCTCCAACGAGGCACGTTGGACGGTGAAGGTGACCGCTGGCGTGTTCACCACCGAGGCGTGCATCCTCGGCAAGGTCTTCGTCGACTGCAACGGCAACCACGTGCAGGACGGCGAAGAACTGGGCGTGCCCGGCGTGCGTCTGTATCTGCAAAGCGGGCGCTTTGCGATCACGGATTCCGAGGGCAAGTACAGCATGTGCGGCATCCCGCCGCGCACCCAGGTCATCAAGGTCGACCCGCTCACGCTGCCGCGCGGCTCACGCCTGACAACCAGCAGCAATCGCAACGCGGGCGATGCCAACTCGCTGTTCGCCGATCTGAAGAACGGTGAACTGCACCGCGCTGATTTCATCGAGGGCTCGTGCTCGAATCCGGTGCTCGAGCAGGTCAAGGCGCGCCGCACCCAGGGCGAGGTGAGTGCGCCGCAGACCGAGCGCCGCGGCAGTGCTCCGCTGCGCCTGCAGGGCAAGGACCCGGCCGCGCCCCGGCAGGCGACCGACAGCGCCAAGCAGCAGCCGGCCGTGCGTCCGCGGCCGGAGGCGCCGAGCGGCACGCTGCCGTCGCAGCACGAGAACGACACGCCGGTGCCGCTGCTGCCGATGAACCAGCCGCCTGCAGCACCGCCGGTGCCCGCGCCGCCTGCTGGAGGGGCGCGGTGAAGCGCAGGCCGCGGTTGGCGGGCACGCGACCATTGACCCTGCTCGGGCGCGCCCCGGCAGGGGAGCCGGCCGCTGGCCTGCCGCGTGCGCGATTGAAGACGCTCTGTCTTGCGCTCCTTCTCACGCTGCCGCTTGGCGCGCTGGCGCAAGCGCCAGTGCCGCTGCTCAATGCCACGCAGCCCGAGCGCGATCCGCTACGTGACGTGCAGCGCGTGGCGCCAGCCGGACCCGGCGGCACGCCGCCAACTGCGCTGACAGCGGGACAGGCGCAGGTGGCCGAGGTGACAGTGCAACTCGCGCGCTCGGCCTTCATTGCCGACGGCACCTCACGCGTGCAGGTGTCGGTCGAGTTGCGCGATGCCAAGGGCGCACTCTTGCGCACGCCCGCCACCATCACCATCGAGTCAAGCGCGCGCGTGTTGCTGCGTGACGCGCTGACCGATGAGTCCGGGCCTGGCGCGCTCGATCGCGATCGCGGCAGGCCCGGCGTGCAGTTCGAAGTCAGCGATGGCCGCGCCAGCTTCTGGCTGCTGGCACCGGCGCTGCCGCAGGACGTGCGCCTGCGCGTCACCGCCGGCCGTGCGGTGGCCGAAGGCGTGGTGGCCTTTGATGCGGAACTGCGCGAGATGCTTGCCGTGGGTCTGGTCGAAGGCGTGATCGCGCTCAATCGCAAGCGGCCCGAGGATATCCAGCCAGTACGGCTCGATGATGGTTTCGAGGACCAGCTGCGCAGCTGGCAGCGGCGCTTTTCCAATGATCGCGGCAGTGCCGCGGTGCGCACCGCCTTATTCCTGAAAGGCAAGATCCGCGGCGATGCGCTGCTCACACTCGCGTACGACTCCGAGACAGACGAGCGGCGCCGTCGCCTGCTCGCGGACGTGCGGCCCGACGAGTACTACCCCGTCTATGGCGACAGCTCCATCAATGGCAACGAAGCGCTGTCGTCGTCCAAGCTCTTCGTGCGCATCGACAAGGATCGCAACTACGTCCTTTATGGCAATTTCCAGACGACGCCGAGCTTTCTTCCCTTGACCGGCGGCGGGCTGGTCGCTCCGGTGCGGCAGCGCGATCTGGGTCAGTACAACCGCACGCTCACGGGTCTGCGTGACCACTATGAACTGCCGGGCGAGGACGCGCGGCAGCCGCAGGGCTATGTGAACGTGTTTGCCACGCAGGACACGCTCAAACAGGTGGTCGAGGAGTATCCGTCCAATTGGCGGGCGACAATTATCTTGAGCGCTCAGCGACAACTATCGTGAGCGGTTGACGCATGCCGCCGGGGTGCGTTTTGCGGTTGGGTTCCTACAGTGATCGCCTTCTTCAGGAGGGTGGCCACGG
>JBIIZX010000160.1:0-7482 GCA_044346055.1 Burkholderiaceae bacterium
CAGCAATGCATCGGTTACACCATCAGAACCGCCCAAATGGCACGGTCACTTGCTCCACCAGGCCCATACAACAGTGACTGGTGAAACATCCGGGCTAGGGCGCTGGAAGAGATGAGGTGCAGGTTTTCCGGGGCGGGAACGCAGCAGTGAATGCAGCAGAGCGGGAATGCAGCAGTGCGCTAACGTCGCTGGATCCCCGCCTTCGCGGGGATGACAATCGCTCGAGCTAGTCCACCAACCCCTGCTTGCGCCCAAACGCCAGATTGGCCGCCAGGAAGCCGCGCTTGGAGCCGCAGTCGTAGCGCGTGCCGGTAAAGCGCCGCGCAATCACTTCACCCAGGGCCACGCGCTTGGCGATCGCATCGGTGAGTTGGATTTCGCCGCCGCGGCCGCGTTCAGTGCGGGCGAGCTCGACAAAGATCTCGGGCCGCAGGACGTAACGGCCCACCACGGCAAGCGTGGAGGGGGACTCCTCGGGCTTGGGCTTCTCGACGATCAGGCGCACGCGTTCTTCAAGCTCGTTGAGCGGCTCGGTGCCGACGATCCCGTACTTGCCGGTGTCGGCACGCGGCACGTCTTCTACGGCGACCACCGAGGCGCCGTACTGCTCATAGGTCTGCACCAGCTGGGCGGTGACGCCAGGCTGCGCATCGATCAGGTCGTCGGCCAGGATCACCGCAAACGGCTCGTCATTGACCACGGGCAGTGCGCACAGGACCGCGTGACCCAGGCCCAGCGGCTCGGACTGGCGCACGTAGACAAAGCTCACGCCCTTGGGCGTGGCACTCATCAGCGCATCGATCAGCTCGTGCTTCCTGGTTGCTTCGAGCTGTGCTTCCAGCTCGGGCGCCCGGTCAAAGTGGTCTTCGATTGCGCGCTTGTTGCGGCCGGTGACGAAGATCATCTGCTCGATGCCTGCAGCTGCAGCTTCTTCAACCGCGTACTGGATGAGCGGCTTGTCGACGACCGGCAACATTTCCTTGGGCATTGCCTTGGTGGCGGGCAAAAAGCGCGTGCCCAGTCCTGCGACTGGAAACACGGCCTTGCGCACCGGCTTGAACTTCATGCTGTCCCCTCGAACATTGTTGCGCGCGCGCTGCCGCCAGCGCGCGCATGCAAGCGGCAAGCTTACGCGCCGCGTTAGTCGGCTTAGTGGGCTTAGTGGCTCAGTACGATTAGTGGGCGCCGAGCCGCTGCGCTAGCAGCTTCTTGCCAATTTCCACGCCAAACTGGTCAAACGGGTTGATGCCCCAGAGCACGCCCTGCACAAAGGTGCGGTGCTCGTAGAGCGCCAGCAGCGCGCCCAGCGCCTGCGGGCTGAAGTCGGGCATGGTGATGAAGTTGGACGGCCGCCCGCCGGGGCAGACCTGGTGCGGGCTTGCCGCAGCACTGCCGAGCACCGAATCGCCAAAGGCCAGCGCATCGGCCTGCGCCAGCGCATTGGCATACAGCAGCCGCTCGCGTTCGTTGGCCGAATGCTCAAAGCCACGGCAGCTAATGAAATCCACCGGCGTTGGCTGCGTGCCCTGGTGCAGGAACTGGAAAACGCTGTGCTGCGCCGTGGTGCCAACGTCGCCCCAGGTGACGGGCGCGGTGCTCACGTTCAACGCGTGGCCATCGCGGTCGACGCGCTTGCCCAGGCTTTCCATCTCCAGCTGCTGCAGATACGGTGTGAGCTTGGCCAGGCGTTGTGCATACGGCACCACGGCGCGTGTGGGCAGCGAATGGAAGTTGGCGTACCACAGACCGAGCAGCGCGAGCAGCACGGGCATGTTCCGCTCGGGCGGCGCTTCGGCGAAGTGACGGTCCATCTGCGCGGCGCCTGCAAGCAGGGCGCGGAATGCATCGGCGCCGTGCGCCAGCGCCACTGGAAAGCCACAAGGCGACCACACCGAGTAGCGCCCGCCGACCCAGTCGGCAAACGTGAGGATGTTCCCTGGCAGTGCGCCGAAACTGATTGCCTTGGCGGGCTGGTTGGTGATGGCCACCAGATGCTCGGCCGGGAGCAACTCACGCGTGGCAGCCAGCCAGTCGAGCGCGGCACGTGCGTTATGCAGCGTCTCCAGCGTCGTAAAGCTCTTGGAAATGGCCACCACCAGCGTGGACTGCGGCCGCGCGCCGATGAGCGCTTGATCCAGATCCACCGGGTCGATATTGGTCACAAAGCGCAGCTGCGCCTTGCCCGAGGGCAGGCCGAGCGCCTCGGTCACCAGACGCGGCCCGAGGTCCGAGCCGCCAATGCCGCAACAAAGTACGGTCTCGATCGGCGCGCCGGTCGAGCCGCGCCGCGTGCCGGCGCGCAACGACTCGGCCAGCGCCAGCATGTGCTCAAGCTGATCGGCCACCTGCTGGCTGGCTTGGTCATCGGCCACCGGCGCGCGCAGTGCTGTGTGCCAGGCGGGGCGCTGCTCGGTGTTATTGATCGGTTCGCCCGCAAGCAGCGCGGTGCGCCAATGTGGCAGCCCGGCCTCGTGCGCCAGCGCAAGCAGCGCGGCCAGCAGCTCGTCGTCGAGCCAGTTGCGTGACAGGTCGGCCTGCAGCCCCGCGGCCTCGAAGGTCAGCCTGCTTGCGCGGCCAGCGTCTGCCTTGAACCCCGCTGCAAGGTCGCGCAACGATGCACGCTGCGTCATTCGTGTGAGGTTGGTCCAGGCAGGCAGTTGCGTGAGGTCCATGCGTGGGCTCGATGGGGTCGATGGAGGGCGAAGCGGCGGTTGGTGTGCGACGAGACTACTGCGCGCGACCCACCGGGGCTACAGTGTCATTGGGGCTACGTTGCTCAACGTACTACTGTTCTCGCCCGGGAACACTGCAGTGGCGCGCGGCCGGCCTACCGGCGTCGCGGTCCGTGCATGCGGCTTGCCCTATCAGTCGCAGGCGAAGCCCATTGATAGACTCGATTGTATTGGTGAGATTCACGGCGCAATCCTGCTGCCCAGTGAAGCCGCGCTGCCGCAGGCGCTCAACCTCGCCGGATTCAATCCGCCAACCCGCAAACCACGCTCGCTCCTCCACGGCACTAGCACCGGCGCAACGCATGACCACAAGCATCGACCCCGGCCTTTTCAAGGCCTATGACATTCGCGGCATTGTCGGCAAGTCGCTCACGGTGGAGGCCACGCGCCTGATTGGCGCCGCCTTTGGCACCGAAGCGCTTGCCAAGGACGTGCGCGAGATCGCGGTTGGGCGCGACGGGCGGTTGTCTGGCCCCAAGCTGCGCGACGCGCTGATCGAGGGCATTCGTTCGACCGGCGTTGGCGTGGTTGACGTTGGCATGGTCGCCACCCCGATGCTGTACTTCGCCACCTACGAGCTCGGCACGCAGTCGGGCATCGAGATCACGGGCAGTCACAACCCGCCCGAGTACAACGGGTTGAAGATGGTGCTCGCTGGTGAGGCGATGTTCGGCGAAGGCCTGCAGCGGCTGCGCCAGCGCATCGAGCGCGGTGATCTGGTGCGCGCACAGCAGCCCGGCGCCTTGCGCACGGCCGATGTCACTGATGCTTATCTGAAGCGCATTGCTGGCGACGTCAAGCTCGCACGCAAGATGAAGATCGCGGTGGACTGCGGCAATGGCGTGGCCGGTGCGATGGCGCCGGCGCTGTATCGCGCGCTTGGGTGCGACGTCGTGGAGCTCTTTTGCGACGTCGACGGCACCTTTCCCAACCATCACCCGGACCCCGCGCACCTGGAAAACCTGGCCGATCTGCAGCGTGCGCTGCGCGAGACCGACGCCGAACTCGGGCTGGCCTTTGATGGCGACGGTGACCGCCTGGGTGTGGTGACCAAGGGTGGCGAGGTCATCTTCCCCGATCGCCAGATGATGCTGTTTGCGCGCGGCGTGCTGGCCGAGCAGCCCGGTGCGCAGATCATCTACGACGTGAAGTGCTCGCGCCATCTGGCGCGCGAGATCAAGGCGCGCGGTGGTGTGCCGCTCATGTGGCGCACTGGCCATTCGCTGATCAAGGCCAAGCTGCGCGAGACCGGCGCGCCGCTGGCCGGCGAGATGAGCGGCCATATTTTCTTCAAGCACCGCTGGTACGGCTTTGATGACGGCATGTACGCCGGGGCGCGGCTGCTCGAGCTGCTGAGCCGCGAGGCTGATCCCTCGGCCGCTCTCAATGCACTGCCCAATTCAGCAAGCACGCCCGAGCTGCAGCTGAAGACTGCCGAGGGCGAGAACTTCACGCTCATGGAGCGCATGCAGCGCGAAAGCACGTTCACCAACGCGCGCGAAGTCATCACTATCGACGGTGTGCGCGTGGAGTACGACGACGGCTTTGGTCTCGCGCGCCCATCGAACACCACGCCGATCGTGGTGATGCGTTTTGAGGCCGACAACGAAGCGGCACTGAAGCGCATCCAGGCCGACTTTGCCCGCGCGCTGCTGGTGCTCAAGCCCGACGCGAAGCTGCCGTTTTGATGCCCCGCATCCTAGTCACCGGCGGCGCCGGCTACATCGGCACCCACACCATGGTCGAGCTGCTCGCAGCGGGCCACGACGTCGTCTGCCTCGATAACTTTGCCAACAGCTCTCCCGAGGCGGTCAAGCGCGTGCAGGAGATCGCGGGGCGCGAGGTGCGGTTGTTCACCGGGGACATTCGCGACCGCAGCCTGATCGAATCGCTGTTCCATTCGGTCGAGATCGAGGCGGTGATCCACTTTGCCGCGCTGAAGGCCGTGGGCGAATCGGTCGCCAGGCCGCTGGCCTACTACGAGAACAACGTCACCGGCACGCTGACGCTGCTGGAGGCGATGCGCGCGGCCAATGTCATGAAGCTGGTGTTCAGCTCATCGGCCACCGTCTATGGCGCGCCGGATGCGCTGCCCATCACTGAAGACGCGCCGTTGCGGCCATTCAACCCCTATGGGCAGACCAAGGCGATGGTCGAGCAGATCCTGCGCGACTGGTGCGCGGCGGAGCAGGGTGCCTCCGCCGTGGCGCTGCGCTACTTCAACCCGGTGGGCGCGCATCCGAGTGGGCGCATTGGTGAAGATCCGGCTGACATGCCCAACAACCTCTTTCCGTTCATCACCCAGGTGGCCATTGGCAAGCGCGAGCGGCTGAGCGTGTTTGGCAACGACTGGCCGACCGTGGATGGCACGGGCGTGCGGGACTACCTGCACGTGGTCGATCTCGCGCTGGGGCATGTGCAGGCGCTCGACTGGCTCGCGAACAACAACGGCTTTGCGGCGATCAACCTGGGGACGGGGCAGGGGACCAGCGTGCTGGAGCTCGTGCGCGCGTTTGAGGCCGCTACCGGCGCCAAGGTGCCTCACACCATCGTGGCGCGGCGGCCCGGCGACATCGCCGCCTGCTGGGCCGATCCGTCGCTGGCGCAACGGCTGCTCGGCTGGCGGGCAACTCGAACAGTGGAGGACATGTGCGCCTCCGGCTGGGGCTGGCAGCAGGCCAACCCGGATGGCTATCGCAGCAACTAGCTGCATCAACTGTTCGATACAACCAGGCGAAGCAACTGGGCGAAGCCCAGCGTCACGGCACCTCGTCGTGGCAATCGATCACAGTACCAAGCGCATTCCCTATTCGGGCGCAGGCACGGGCACGGGTAGCATCCCGCGCCGTGCGCCTTCTCATCGTCAAGACCTCGTCGCTGGGCGACGTCATTCATGCGTTGCCTTTGGCGACCGATCTGGCAGCGCAGTCTCGATCGTCCCAAGGGCAATCCGGTATCGAGATCGACTGGGTGCTCGAAGAAGCTTTCGCACCCGTCGTGCGCCTGCATCCGGCCGTGCGCCGCGCAATTCCGGTGGCGCTGCGGCGCTGGCGCAAGGCGCCGTTGGCCGGTGACACCTGGGTGGAGGTTGGTGCCGCTCGGCGCAGCCTGCGCGAAGGCGGCTACGACCTGGTGATCGATTGCC
Organism: Burkholderiaceae bacterium; assembly: GCA_044346055.1. Taxonomy (GTDB): domain Bacteria; phylum Pseudomonadota; class Gammaproteobacteria; order Burkholderiales; family Burkholderiaceae_F; genus JALHMQ01. Next base: position 5,878 of record JBIIZX010000160.1, read on the forward strand.
AAGGACTCATTAAGAGTGCAGTCGTCGCACGCTGGGCGGGTGCGCCGGTCGTGGGGCCGGATGCGGCCTCGGCGCGCGAGCCGCTGGCGGCGCTGCTCTACCAGCGACCGGTGGCGGTCGATCGCACCCTGCATGCAATCGCGCGCAACCGTGCCATTGGCGCGGCTGCGCTTGGCTACACGGCGAGTGGTGCTGCGCGCTTTGGCCTTGTCGCACCGGCCGTTCCTCCTGAGCTGCAAGATGTCACCCGCACGCCCTATGCCGTGCTGCTGACCAACGCCAGCCGGCCCACGAAGCTTTGGCCAGATGAGCGCTGGCGTGCGGTGGAGGCAAGCTTTGCGCAGCGCGGCTGGCGCAGCCTGCTGTTCTGGGGGACGGCCGATGAAGGTGATCGCACCAGCGCGCGGGCGCAGGGCATGCAGGCCGCCACTGTGATGCCTCGCCTCGGCCTGGATTCAGTGGCTGCCGTGCTGGCGGGTGCGCAGATGGTGGTGGGGCTCGACACGGGGTTGTCGCACCTGGCTGCGGCGCTGGATGTGCCAACCGTCGGCCTGTTCTGCGACTACGACCCGCAACTGGTCGGCGTGGCGGGCGCGCGCTGCGTGAGCCTGGGTGGCGTTGGCGTGCAGCCGTCCGTGGCGCAGGTGCTCGCTGCGGTTGATCAGGTGCTGGCGACATGAGAAAGACGCAGGCTGCCGATTGCGCAGGGGCTCGCCGCTGTCGATCAGGTGCTGGCGACATGAGCACGACGCGGGCTGCCTATGACGCAGGCCGCCCGATGACGCAGACCGCCCGATGACCCCCAACCGCGCGCGCGCGCTGTACTCGCTGGCATGGCGCTTCGGCCGACCGCTGGTGGCGCTGTATTTACTGTGGCGCGGCCTGCGCCAGCCGGAGTACCGGCAGCACTGGCCGGAGCGCTTCAGTGGCACCGGTGCGCGGCCGACCGGGAGCCCCGTGCTGTGGCTACACGCGGTCTCGGTGGGCGAGACGCGCGCGGCGCAGCCGCTGCTCGAAGCGCTGCTGGCTGCGCGCCCAGACCTGCACGTGGTGCTCACGCACATGACGCCGACCGGACGCGCGGTCGGCGGTTCGCTTGCCGCGCAGTTCGACGGCAAACTGGTGCAGCGCTACCTGCCCTACGAGCTGGACGGCGCGTTGCGGACGTTCTTCGACGAAACGCGGCCTGCGCTCGGCGTCATTCTCGAGACCGAGATCTGGCCCAACCTGCTCAACACGGCGCGCGCGCAGGCGGTGCCGATGGTGCTGGTCAACGCGCGGCTGTCAGAGAGATCGCTGGCGCGTGGGCAGCGCTTTGCGCCCTTGCTGCGCGAGGCCGCCCAGGCCTTTGTCCGCGTGCTCGCGCAGACCCCCGCTGATGCAAAGCGCCTGGCAACGCTGTACGACGGCCCGATCGAGGTCGTCGGCAACCTGAAGTTCGATCTGCTGCCGCCGCAGGAGCTGATCGACGCCGGCCGCGCCCTGCACGCCACCCTCGGCGCCCGGCCGGTCTGGCTCGCGGCCAGCACCCGCGAAGGCGAGGAGGCCATGATCCTCGACGCCTACCGCGACCTGCTGGCGCCAGCGCCGCCGACGAAAAAATCG
>JBIIZX010000161.1:0-7427 GCA_044346055.1 Burkholderiaceae bacterium
CGCGCTTCACGCTGGATGCCATGCCGGGCAAGCAGATGGCCATTGATGCCGATCTGAACGCCGGCATCATCAACGACAAGGAAGCCAAGGCACGCCGCGCGGAGATTTCGCAGGAAGCCGACTTTTACGGCGCCATGGACGGCGCCAGCAAATACGTGCGCGGCGATGCAGTCGCCGGCATCCTGATCCTGTTCATCAACATCATCGGAGGCCTGGCCATTGGCGTGGTCACGCACAATCTGCCGGTGGCGCAGGCGGTGGAGACCTACGTCCTGCTGACCATCGGCGACGGGTTGGTGGCGATGATCCCGGGCCTGGTGATCTCGATCGCGGCCGGTCTGATCGTCTCGCGCGTGGGAAAAGAGGGCGAGGATCTTGGCGGGCAGATGATGCGGCAGATGTTCTCGATGCCGCGCGCGCTCGGCATCACGGCGGCGATTCTCGCCATCCTGGGCGTGATCCCGGGCATGCCGTGGTTCGTGTTTCTGCTGTTCGCCGCGATCTTCGGCTACGCCGCCTTCACGCTGCACCAGAAGAACCAGCTTGCGCTGCAGGCCTCGCAGGCGCCGACCGCAGCGCCAGCCGAAGCGGCACCAAGCAACGAAGCGAGCTGGGACGACATCGTGCCGGTGGACCAGCTTGGGCTGGAAGTCGGCTACCGCCTGATCCCGCTGGTGGACAAGGCGCAGGACGGCGAGCTGCTCAAGCGCATCAAGGCCATCCGCAAGAAGTTTGCGCAGGACATCGGTTTCTTGCCGCCGCCCGTGCATATCCGCGACAACCTGGAGCTGAAGCCCAGCCAGTACCGCGTGCTGCTCAAGGGCGTGGTGGTGGGCGAGGGCGAGGCGTTCAACGGCATGCTGCTCGCGATCAACCCGGGCGGCATCACGCAGAGCGTGCCCGGCTCGCCGACCAAGGATCCGGCCTTTGGCCTGCCCGCGGTGTGGATCGAGCCGCGCACGCGCGACGCCGCGCAGGTGCTCGGCTACACGGTGGTCGACTGCGCCACCGTGGTCGCAACGCACATCAACCATCTCATCCTGTCGCATGCCGGCCAGTTGCTCGGCCGCACCGAGACGCAGGCGCTGGTCGATCACCTGGCCAAGCTCGCGCCCAAGCTGATGGACGACGTGGTGCCCAAGCTCATTCCGCTGTCCACGCTGCAGCGCGTGCTGGCCAATCTGCTGGACGAGGGCGTGCACATCCGCGACATGCGCAGCATCGTCGAGACGCTGGCCGACGTGGCCCAGCGCACGACCGACCCCAACGAACTCACCGCGCACGTGCGCGCCAGCCTGCGCGCCTCCATTGCGCAAACACTCTTTGGCGCCACCCGCGAGCTGTCGGTCATCGCACTCGACCCGGAGTTGGAGCGCGTGCTGGCCGGCAGCGTGGCGCAGGGCCAGGCGGGCGCCGAGACGCCGGCGATCGAGCCGGGCCTGGTGGATCTGATTCAACGCGGCGCGGCGGCGGCGTCGCAACGGCAGGAAGACATGGGGCTGGCGCCCACGCTGCTGGTGCCCGACCGGCTGCGCGTGCCGTTGGCGCGCCTGCTCAAACGCGCCGCGCCACGCCTGCGCGTGCTGGGCCATGCCGAGGTGCCCGAGACCAGCACCATCCGTGTGAGCACGGTGCTGGGTGGGGCCGGGGCGTGATTCTGGATTCAGGACTCCGGATTCAGGGTTCTGGGAGGTGCGTCCTTCCCCGAATCCCGAATCCTGACTCCCGAATTCATCTTTAGGAGATTGAGATGGCATTCAAGCGCTTTGTGGCGGTGACGGCTCGCGATGCGATGCGTCAGGTGCGGCAGGAACTCGGCGACGAGGCGGTGATCCTGTCGTCGAAGAAGATTGCCGGCGGGCACTGCGAGATCCTCGCAGCGGCGGCCGATGCGGTTGATGCCATGGTCGAGGACACGCGCAGGCCGCGCGTCGTACCTCCGACTCGCCCCGCAGCCAAGGCCGGTGGTGTGGAGACTTTCCAGGACTACCTGAAGCGGCAGGGCCAGCATCGGCCAGGCATCGGCGCGAGCATCGCTCAGCCGGATGCAACACGGTCGCCGCAGCCAGGGGTGACGTCAAGCGCACCGATTGCACCGACAGCGCCGCGCACCATCGGCAGCGTGGCGGCGATGTACGAAGACGTCGCCAATGCGATTGGTGTGGACGCATCGACGACAGCCGAGCAGTGGTGGGATGAGGCGCCTGCGCTAGCGCGCCGACCCGCGGTGCCCGCTGCTGCCACAGCCCGTACGCCAGCGCGCCTGCCCGCGCGTGGCAGCTTGATTGCGCCGCCGGTCGAGCCCGCGGTGTTCCGTCGCCGCCCAACGCGCACGCGCGACGACGCGGTCGCCATTAGCGCGCACGCCAGCGCACCCGCGATGCCGCTTGGCGTGCTCCCCGCGGTAACCGCCGCCGTTGTGCCTGCAGTTGCCGCGCCTCTGGTGACTGCTGCAACTGGTGCTGCCGCGCCGGTTTCGGCTTCCGCTTTTGCTCCCGCTCTTGCTTCGTCTTCCATTCCCGCTGCTGCTCATGCCCTTGCAGCCGTGCCGCAGACGCAGTCGGCAGCGCCGCCGCTGCTGCCCGTGGCTATGCCCGTGGCTGCGGCGCTGGGCGAGATTCAGGTGCCGCAGCCCGTCGCTGCCGGCAGCGAGCAGTTGATGGCCGAATTGCAGAGCCTGAGGGCAGCACTGCAGGATCAGTTGAATTCAATCTCGACCAGTGTCGCCGCCGACAGCCTGCGCCGCAATCCGCTGATGGCGCGCTTGATGACGCGCCTGCTGACCGCTGGCTTTTCAGCTGACGTCGCGCGCCGCGTGGCGCAACACGCGCCGGGCGACCTGCAACTCGCTTCAAGCCAGGAGTGGCTGGAGAGCGTGATCGCGATGAACTTGAAGTGCATCGACTCGAGCAATGCGCTGGCCGATCGCACCGGCGTGTTCGCACTGGTGGGGCCGACCGGTGTCGGCAAGACCACGACGGTCGCCAAGCTTGCCGCGCGCTTTGCGGTCAAGTACGGCACCAATTCGCTCGGGCTCATCACGCTCGATACCTATCGCGTGGCCGCGCAGGAGCAGTTGCGCGCATATGGCCGCATCCTCGGCACGCCCGTGCACCTGGCGCAGGACGGCGCCACGTTGCGTGAGCTGCTGGCGAGCATGCGCGGCAAGCGGCTGGTGCTGATCGACACCTGCGGCGTCGGTCCGCGCGATGAGCGCCTGAACGAGATGCTGGCCATGCTGAGCGAGGCCGGCCGCGACGCCCAGCGCGTGCAACCGGTGCTGCTGCTCAACGCAGGCTCGCACATCGAGACGCTGGATGAGACCGCGCGCGCCTGGCGCGCACAGCAGGCAGCCGGCTGCATCCTGACCAAGCTCGACGAGGCCGCGCGCGTTGGCGGGGCGCTCGACTGCACGCTGCGCTACAAGCTCACGCTGCTCGGCCTGACCAACGGCCAGCGCGTGCCAGAGGACCTTCATCTTCCCAACGCCAAGCTGCTTGCGCACCTGGCACTGAAACCCGGCGGCCAGGCCTTTGCACTGGCCGAGTCCGAGGCGACGGCTCTGGCGGTAGCAGGTGCGTGACGACGGGCTTCGAATTGCAAATTGCGAACTGCGAACTGCAAACTGCGGATCGCGGATTGCAGATCGCGTAGCGCGGAGCGCAGGCGAGCCATGCCGCGGCTGACGAGCGCTTTGCCTTTTGCCCCTGCGCCTCGTGCCCCTTCGCCCTGGACGACTTGATGAACCATATCTCCGTGCATGAAGCCGCGCCTCGCGTGAAGTCCGCCCCGACCGGGGCACGCGCCCGCCTCGCGCAATCCGCAATCCGCAATCCGCAATCCCCGCCCGGCGATCAGGCTGCCACCCTGCGCCAGCTTTTCGCCCGGCGCAGTGCGCGCCTGTTGCCCGTGCTGCTGCCGCAGGGCGCGCACGAGGTGCGGGCCAGCTGGATCGCCCGGCTGGCGCAAGGTTTTGCCCGCCAGGGTGAGCGCACGCTGCTGGTCGATGCCACGCGTTTGCAGATCGCCGCAGCGCTCGGCCTGCGCGCACGCTTTGATCTTGCGCATGTGCTCAATGGAGACTGCGCGCTCGATGCCGCTTTGCTCGATGCCGGCACCAATCTCGCCGTGCTGCCCGCCGCGTGCGCGCTGGCGCAGCCTCAGGGTGCGGTGCGTCTGCTGCACCAGCTGTCAGTGCTGGGCCAGGCTAAAGTTGACCTCGTTTTGTTGCTGCTGCCGCCGAGCGTGTGCGCGCACTTGCCCGACTGCGACGTGCTGGTGACGCTGTTGCCAGACGCCCAGGACCTGAACGCGCAACTATCCACATTGCAACACGCAGATCGGGCGCTGGCGCAACGGGCCGAGATTCCGGTCACCGGCCGATTCCGGCTGCTTTTCCTCGCTATGGGGGCGGGGCCCGCGTCTACGCTGGCGCAACGTCTCGTGGAAAAAATCAACATGTCCGGTTCCATGTCCGTGGATTTTGCTGGCAGCGCCCGCGTGGCGCGCGACCTCGCCGAGGTCGTGCGTGCGGCCGCCGGTTGGGCCACCGGGCGGCTGGCCGACCCTGCGCCTGCCAACGGATCAACGGAGTGAGCGTGCGGACCGACGCATTTGTCTACACCCAGCGCGGCATGCTCGACCGCCAGGACTATGTCCGGCAATACGCGCCGCTGGTGCGCCGACTGGCGCACCAGATGGTCGCGCGGCTGCCTGCCAATGTGGAACTCGATGACATGGTGCAGGCCGGCATGATGGGCCTGATGGATGCTGTGGGCCGCTTCGAGGAAGCGCAGGGCACGCAGTTCGAGGCCTACGCCGCCAGCCGCATTCGCGGTGCGATGCTCGATGAGCTGCGCGCCAACGACTGGTTGCCGCGCTCGGCGCGCAAGAGCCAGCGCGACATTGAAAACGCGATCCATCGCCTGCAGGGCAAGCTCCGGCGGGCACCCACCGAGGCCGAGATCGCACGTGAGCTGAGCATCAGCGTCACCGAGTACCAGGAGATGCTGAACGACGCGCGCGGCGCGCAACTCATCTACTTCGACGATCTTGGCGGCAGCAGTGACGACGAGGACTACCTCGAGCGCCATGTGGCTGACGCCAGCGAAGACGGCGGCGACCCCGGTGCGATCCTGCGCGACAAGCGCTTTCGCACCGCTCTGGTGGGTGCCATCCAGGAGCTGCCCGAGCGCGAGAAGCTGCTCATGGGCATGTACTACGAGCAGGACATGAATCTGCGCGAGATTGGCGCCGTGATGGGCGTGACTGAATCACGCGTGTGCCAGCTGCACAGCCAGGCCGTCGCCCGCCTGCGCGCCAAGCTAAAGAGTTGGTAGTTGCGCTTTGCGTGTACGAGATGGCTGCGCCATCGCACGTGCACGCAAAGCGGTTTAACCAGTTCGACTTTGGTGGCGGAGCCACTCAAAGTCGAAAGGGGTGTCCGCTCTCGCGTTGCTGCGCCGACACGAAAACGCAAGAACGTAGGCTGTTCGCGAATATGGCCGATTCCCTTTGATCTCTTTCGCAGGTCTCCCAGTGCAGCGCCAGCCCGCTTTCTTCGGGCGCGTGGCCATCGAAGCGCAGCAGATGATGGCGGCCAATCTGGCCATCAGCGACTCGATGGTCGAGAGATTGCACTCCGCGCAGGGCGCGCGCGATGCGGTGGTGCGGGTGGCCAATGACGTGACGACCGCAGCCGACTCGCCGCATCGGGTCGCCGATGCGGCCGCCGACATCGCCAAGATCGCGCTCCAGACAATGCTGGTTACCTTTAGCGCCTCGGCGGAGGCCAAGCGCGCCGGCGAGGCCGGACGCGGCTTTGCCGTGGTGGCCGAGGCGGTGAAGGACCTGGCGCAGAAGGTCGGGCAGTCGAGCAAGCAGATCGCCGGAACCGTGCAGCAGCTGGATGCGCGCATCAAGGAGCTGGCGCTCAACATCAGGGAGTCGAGGACGATCAACGGGCAGGAAACCTTCAGCCTGGCCTTTGGCCGGGTGGAAGACGCAGTCAGTCGCATCGCGAGTGCCACCAGTAAAATGATTTGCACTTATGCGCCCGCCTGCAGCAGTCGCTGCGGAGCATGACGAGCTTGGTGCGCGAGCAGGGCGCAGCGCTGGAGCAGGCCAAGAGCCGCGCGATGCACTTCTTGTCGTCGAGCGAGCACCTGATCGAGCTGTCCACCGAGTGTGGCGCTGAGACGCCCGACTCGCCCGACATCCGCAAGGTGTTCGAGGTCGCGGCACTGATCGCGCAATGCTTCGAGCAGGCCGTGGCCAGTGAAGAGATTGCGATGGCGGAGCTCTTTGACGAGAACTACGTCAAGATCCCCAACACCACCGTACGGCAGCTGCGCACGCGCTTTGTCGATTTCACCGATTGCGTGCTGCCGGCCCTGCAGGAGGCGGTACTCGAGTTCAGCGGCAAGGTGATGTTCTGCGCGGGGGTGGATCGGAACGGCTATTTTTCCCATCCACCACCTCAAGTTCTTCAAGCCACAAGGCGCCGACCCCGTATGGAGCGCCGGCCCACTGCCGCAGCCGGCGCCGGTTCAATGAGCGCACGGGCCAGGCCGGCGGCCGCAACACCCGCAAGTTACTGCTGCAGACCTGTCGCCGCGACAGTGGCGGCGGCCACTTCGTTCTGACGAAAGATCTGCCAGCGCCGATGGTGGTCAACAGCTGGCACAGGGGTAGGCTGCGCTTCGCTTCGCTTCGCGTATCAGTTCTGACCGCTCGCTGCGCGTGTTACGGGCTCGCCCGTCAACGACGAAAATGGGGTTGCCCCCGGCCGCTTTTTGATTGGTTCGGCCAGGCGGGACGCGTCGACACTTCAGTCCCTGGGAAGCGTTGCCGCAACGGTGCGACGACGCACAAGAAAAGTCTGGAGTGGTCAATGCGGTCCTTGAAATCCATGCTGTTGTTGCAACTGGTGGCGGCGCTGGCGGCAGCGGCAGTGCTCACTGTCGCGGCGCTGTATAGCGGCTACCGGCTGGGTGCCGATGCCGAGCGCAGCTTTGTCGCGAAGGACGTGACGGCGGACATCCTGCCGCCGCCGCTGTACCTCATCGAGCTGCGCCTGGTGCTGTCACAAGGCATTGAAGGCACGCTCACGCCGAAGGCTGCCGCCGAAGAAGTCGCGCGGCTCGAAAAGGAGTACCAGGCCCGCGTGGCCTACTGGAAGGCCAATCCGCCGTTTGGGCTGGAAAAAGACCTGCTGGGACAGCAGCATGCGGCCGCCGAGAAGTTTTTGGCGGCGGCCAACGCCAAGATCCTGCCCGCGCTACAGGCGGGCGACCGCGAGGCCGCGCGCCGCGCGCTGGCCGATGTGCACGAGCTCTATCTTGCCCACCGCGGCGGGGTCGATGCGACGGTCAAAAGCTCGAACGAGTTTGCCGGGCAGGCAATCGCGAGCTTTGATCGCGTCAACA
>JBIIZX010000162.1:0-7406 GCA_044346055.1 Burkholderiaceae bacterium
CCTACCTCGCCAAGGACCGAGGCCTTGGTCTCATTCCCAATCGAGCGCGCCCTTTTTCCATTCGTAGATGAAACCGACCGTCAGAATCGCAAGGAAAACCATCATCGACCAGAAGCCCACGCCCCAGGCCGGCAGGTCGCCCAGGACCACGGCCCAAGGAAAGAGAAACGCGATCTCGAGATCAAAGAGGATGAACAGGATCGCCACAAGGTAGTAGCGCACGTCGAACTTCATGCGCGCGTCCTCAAACGCCTCGAAGCCGCACTCGTACGGTGAAAGCTTCTCAGGGTCGGGCTTGTTGGGGCCGAGCAGTTTGCCGATGACAAGGGGGCCGGCACCCACGGCGAGGCCAACCAGGATGAACAGCAGGACCGGCAGGTAGCTATCGAGATTCACGGGCTTGCGCCTAGGTCTAAGTGGGCCTTCGGACCGATCGCGCCCAATGTTGTCGCTGCTGGGTGCTGCCTCGGCGGCCGCTTGGTTGCCAGACGTTGGCGTCTCGCAACCGCGGCAAACGGTTCAACGGCCTGACGTGGTGCCCACGGTGAGACTCGAACTCACACGGCTTTCGCCGCCACCCCCTCAAGATGGTGTGTCTACCAATTCCACCACGTGGGCAAAGCGGCCAGAGTTTACTTGAAACGCGTAATTCGCTGCCCTGCAGCAGACCACCAACTCCTTTGCGCTGGCGCGCGTATTACTTGGTGGGAATGTCGCCGGCCTTGCCTTGTGCGGGCGCATTGCCAGGCTGCGTGCCAGAAGGAGCGGGGAGCGGCGCGCTTCCGGGCGCGGCACCGCCTGGCACTGTGCTGCCCGGCGCTGCTCCACCGGGAATCTCGGCCTTGGGTGGCGCGTTCGATCCCGGCGCCTCTTGTCCGACACCTTGCATCAGTCCGCCCGGCTGCTGGGCGGGAGTCACACGCTGGTTGGTCGCAGTGAACGCCAGCCCGAGAGTTGCCACGAAGAACACGCCGGCGGCGAACGCCGTGCTGCGCGACAGAAAGTTGGCCGAGCCGGTGGCACCAAAGAGACTGCCCGAGGCGCCGCCACCAAAGGCGGCACCCATGTCAGCGCCTTTGCCATGCTGGAGCAGCACCAGCACGATCACCGCGATCGCCGACACAGCAAGCACAACGATCAGAAGCGTGTTCAACCAGGTCATCACATAACTCCACAGTTCTCAGGGTCTCGTTCAGCGCGCAGGCGGCAACGCCGGCAGCGCACCATCAATTCTCGTCCGCTGGCTCAGCCTGCCGCCTCGCAGATCGCCCGGAAGTCCTTGGCGAGCAACGACGCGCCGCCAACGAGGCCGCCATCGACGTCTGGCTGTGAAAAAAGCTCCGCCGCGTTGGCGGGCTTCACGCTCCCGCCATAGAGCAGCCGCAATTGAGCGGCCGCAGCTGCATCCATTTGCGCCAGCCGCGCACGAATCGCCGCATGTACTTCCTGCGCCTGGGCCGGCGTGGCCGTCTTGCCGGTGCCGATCGCCCACACCGGCTCATAGGCAATAGCGCCGCCCAGAAGTTGCGCTGGCGTGCAGCGCGCGAGCACGGCATCCAGCTGCGTATCGATCACCGCCTGTGTGCGGCCGGCCTCACGCTCGGCCAGTGTCTCGCCCACGCACACGATCGGCTTCAGTCCCAGGGCAAGCGCGCGCGCCGCCTTGGCCGCTACCACCTCATCGCTCTCGCCATACAACGCACGCCGCTCCGAGTGACCCACGATGACCCAGGTGCAACCGAGATCGAGCAGCATCTCGCCGGCGACTTCGCCGGTGAATGCCCCGGGCGCCTCGGCGCTGACGTTCTGCGCGCCGGCTTCGGCACCGCGCAGCCCTTCGATCACCTGCGGCAGATACACGAACGGCGCGCAGACGACTGCATCGCAGCCAAGATCACGGCCGTCGAACTCTGCGAGCCAGGCCGAGTTGGCCGCACGGCTGCCGTTCATCTTCCAGTTGGCGCTGACAAGCTTCCTGCGCATCCTTGTTCCTGCACTGTTGTTTCTGGTGCGGCCGCGCCTAGGCCGGCTGCACCGCCAGCACGATCTTGCCGATGTGCTGGCTCGACTCCATCAACCGATGCGCCGCGGCCGCCTCGCCCAGCGCAAACGTCTTGAACAGCATGGGCTTCAAACGCCCTGCTTCCAAAAGCGGCCACACCACCCCGTGCAGGCGCCGCGCAATCGCCGCCTTGAACTGCAACGAGCGCGGCCGCAGCGTTGATCCAGTGATGGTGAGCCGGCGCCGCAGCACCTGCCGCATGTCCACCTGCGCCTTGCCGCCACCCAGGGTGGCGATGGTCAACAGGCGCCCATCGTCGGCCAGGCACTCAATCTCGCGCGCGACATAGTCACCGGCCACCATGTCGAGAATCACGTCCACACCCTTGCCGTCGGTCAGCTGCCGCACCACCGCGACGAAATCCTCGCTGCGGTAGTTGATGCCACGCTCCGCACCGAGTGCCTCGCAGGCGCGGCACTTCTCGTCCGAGCCCGCTGTGGCAAACACCCGATGCCCGAGTTGCGCGGCCAGCTGGATTGCCGTCACACCGATCCCGCTGGTGCCGCCTTGGACCAGCAGGCTCTCGCCCGGCTTCAGCTGTCCGCGGTCGAACACATTGCTCCAGACCGTGAAGTAGGTCTCGGGCAGTCCGGCCGCCTCTGCGAACGACAAGCCCTTGGGTAAAGGCAGCACCTGGCCCACCGGGGCCACGCAGTACTCGGCATAGCCGCCGCCAGCCACCAGCGCGCAAACGGCGTCGCCGACCCGCAAGCCACTGCTTTGCAGATCGGCAGGATCACCACCGGCGATCACGCCGGCGATCTCGAGGCCTGGCAGATCCGACGCACCGGGCGGCGGCGCATAGCCACCACGCCGCTGCAACACGTCCGGCCGATTCACACCGGCCGCGATCACGCGCACCAGGACTTCGCCCGCGGCCGGTACCGGCTGCGGGCGCTCGGCCAGCCGCAGCACCTCCGGCTCACCCGGGTGCGAAATCTCGATCGCCTGCACGCAACCGCCGGTCGGCCGCCTTGTCGCGCCGTTACTGCTGCGAGCCGGCGGCAGCATCTGCCGCCGCCGCTTTCATGGACAGGCGCACGCGGCCTTTCTCGTCGGCCTCGATCACCTTGACCTTCACCATCTGGCCTTCTTTCAGGTAGTCCGACACCGCGTTCACACGCTCATTGGCGATCTGGCTGATGTGCAGCAGGCCGTCTTTACCCGGCAGCAGTTGCACGATCGCGCCAAAGTCCAGCAAGCGCAGCACCGGGCCTTCGTAGACCTTGCCGACTTCGACCTCGGCGGTCAGTTCGCGGATGCGGCGCTCGGCCTCACGACCCTTGTCCAGGTCCACGCTGGCGATGGTGATCGAGCCGTCGTCCTCGATGTCGATCTGGGTGCCAGTCTCCTCGGTCAGCGCGCGGATCACGGCGCCGCCCTTGCCGATCACGTCGCGGATCTTCTCCGGATTGATCTTCATCTTGATCATGCGCGGCGCGTGGGCCGAGAGCTCCGTGCGCGGCGTGCCCATCGAGTCCTGCATGCGACCCAGGATGTGCATGCGGCCCTCTTTGGCCTGCGCCAGGGCGACCTGCATGATCTCCTTGGTAATGCCCTCGATCTTGATGTCCATCTGCAGGGCCGTGACGCCAGTGGCCGAACCGGCCACCTTGAAGTCCATGTCGCCCAGATGGTCCTCGTCACCGAGGATGTCGGTCAGCACGGCGAACTTGTTGCCGTCCTTGATGAGCCCCATCGCCACGCCGGCCACGTGTGCCTTGACCGGCACGCCGGCGTCCATCAGCGCGAGGCAGCCGCCGCACACTGAAGCCATGGACGACGAGCCATTGGACTCGGTGATTTCCGAGACCACGCGCATCGAGTAGCCGAACTCCTGCTCGGAGGGCAGCACGGCCAGCAGCGCGCGCTTGGCCAGGCGGCCGTGACCGATCTCGCGCCGCTTGGGCGAGCCCACGCGGCCGGTCTCTCCAGTGGCAAACGGCGGCATGTTGTAGTGAAGCATGAAACGATCGCGGTACTCGCCCATCAGCGCGTCGATGATCTGCTCGTCCTGCTTGGTGCCCAGGGTGGCGATCACCAGGGCCTGCGTCTCGCCGCGGGTAAACAGCGCCGAGCCGTGGGTGCGCGGCAGCACGCCGAGGCGGACCTCGATCGGCCGCACGGTGCGGGTATCGCGACCGTCGATGCGCGGCTCGCCATTGAGGATCTGGCCGCGCACGATCTTGGCCTGCAGGTCGAACAGGATGCTGTCGACCATGTTGTCATCGGGCTTCTCACCACCAGCGGCAACGTCCGCCTTGATCTGCTCCCATACGTGGGTGTAGACGGCATTGATCTTGTCGGTGCGCGCCTGCTTGCTGCGCGTCTCGTAGGCATCCTTCATGCCGGGCTCGGCCCAGCCGAGGATCTTGCTGATCAGCGTCTCGTTCTTCGGCGCCGGCTGCCAGTCCCACGCGGGCTTGCCCGCATCGGCCACCAGCTGGTGGATCGCGTTAATGGCGGCCTGCATCTGCTCGTGGCCGAACATCACCGCGCCCAGCATCACTTCCTCGCTCAACTGATCGGCTTCGGACTCGACCATCAGCACGGCACGTTCGGTGCCGGCGACGACCAGATTGAGCTTGGAGGTTGCCAGTTGCGCGCCATTCGGGTTGAGCACGTACTGGCCGTCGATGTAGCCAACTCGGGCCGCGCCAATCGGGCCCTTGAAGGGAATGCCGGAGATCGACAGCGCGGCCGAGGCGCCGATTAGGGCCGGGATATCAGGATCGATGTCCGGGTTGACAGACAGCACATGGATGATGACCTGCACTTCGTTGTAGAAGCCATCGGGAAACAGCGGGCGAATGGGGCGATCGATCAGTCGGCTGGTGAGCGTCTCTTTCTCGCTCGGGCGACCCTCGCGCTTGAAGAACCCGCCGGGGATCTTGCCGGCCGCGTAGGTCTTCTCGACGTAATCGACCGTCAGAGGGAAAAAGTCCTGGCCAGCCTTGGCGGTGCGCTTGGCAACCACCGTCGCGAGGACAACCGTGTCCTCCATCGAGACGACGACCGCGCCACTCGATTGGCGGGCGATCTCGCCGGTTTCAAGGGTGACGGTATGGCCGCCGTACTGGAATGTCTTGGTGACTTTGTCGAACACTTGGGTTTCCTCTCTCAATTGTTCTTTGCCGTTAGCTCGGAGGGCGCGAAGAGAAATTGGGGTGAGACCCCAATCGGCGCGCTAGCGAAATTGGCCGGCGACCGAAACGAAATCGGGGTCTGACCCCAATTTCTCCACGGGAACACGACGCGCGAAACAGGCCGCCAAGCAGGCCAGCCCGCGGAGGTGCGGGCCTCGCAGGCGGACTTGCATGGTGGAGTGCGGCACGACTACTTGCGCAGGCCGAGGCTGTCGATCAGCCCCTTGTACGCGTCAGGGTTCTTGCCCTTGAGGTAGTCGAGCAGTTTGCGGCGGCGGCTGACCATTTTGAGCAGGCCACGACGTGAATGGTGATCCTTCACGTGGGCCTTGAAGTGCTCGGTCAGCTCATTGATGCGGGCCGTCAGGAGTGCAACCTGCACTTCCGGCGAGCCGGTATCGCCCTGCGCGCGCTGGTATTTGGCGACGATATCGCCCTTTTTGATGTCGGCAACAGACATGGTTTCCCTTTCAAAAGACAAGCGGTCGCGGAAGGAAGGCCGCGCCGTGGTTAACTGGTAGGTTGTTGCTAAAGCCTGGTTGTTGCTCAAGCCTGAATCCTGCTGAAGCCTTGGCCTTCTGGAAGCCTGGACACATAAGACAGCAGCGCCGCAGTTTTTTGCGGCGGGCCGCGATTCTAGCTCAAGGCCGCAGTCGGGGCCGTCAATGGGGCCGGAACGCGGTTTCAGGAGGCCGGACGGCTCATGCGGCAGGTATGCGGCCGGCTCACGTGGGCGGCGGGGATGACGCGCTCGGTGCGAAAGCCGAAGCCCGAGCCTTCGATGTCGCGCGCCACCCCTGGCGCGCCCACCCGGTCCATGACGGAGACCACCAGCGGCGCCTGCAACTGCTGGTCCTCAGCTCGCATCCAGACCTCGCCTAGCGGATTGCCTTGAGCGGCAGTAAAGCGCATGCCGGACAGTGCGCCCGCCACCGCGCCGGCCTCCGTGGTGCCCGCCGTCTCGATCGCGCGGGCCAGCATGTCGACCAGCACCATCATGCGCGCCTGGAAGTAATCCTCGCGCGGCTCAGGATGGCGCTTGCGAAACTCCGCATACACGCGCTCCATCGTCGGTCCGCCGGCGTTCGGGTGCCACTCGGCCACCGCCCGCACACGGCCCATGCCGGCCTCGCCGATGGCCGCCGGCGCGCCAAGGCCATTGCCGTAGAAGGTGGCAAAGCCGATCTCGAGGCCGGCATCGCGCACCGCGCGCACCAGGAACGTGAGGTCATTGCCCCAGTTGCCGGTGATCACCGTGTCGGCCCCGGCCGCCTTGATCTTGGCGGCGTAGGGCGAAAAATCCTTGATGCGGCCGAGTGGGTGCAGTTCGTCGCCAACGACCTGCACATCCGGCCGCCGCGCGGGGAGCAGCGCGCGTGCACTGCGCGCCACCTCGCGCCCGAAGCTGTAATCCTGGTTGATCAGGTACACGCGCTTGACCCGTGCATCGGCGGCCAGCACCTCCATCAGCGCGGCCATGCGCATTTCGGCATGCGCGTCGAAACGAAAGTGCCAGGGGCTGCAGCGCTCGTTGGTGAGCGAGGGATCGACCGCCGAGTAGTTGAGAAACACCTGACGGGCCGCCGTGTCGCGCTCGTTGTGGCGGTTGATCGCCTCGATCAGCGCGCCGGCAACCGCGGAGCTGTTCCCTTGCAGCACGAAGCGCGCGCCATCGTCGGCGGCGCGCTTCAGTTGCAGCAGCGCCTCCTCGACCTGGCCCTTGGAATCGTAGATGGCCAATTGCAGTGGCCGCGCCACGCCTGCCACCCGGACGCCGCCGCGCTCATTCACCCGCGCCACCGCAAACTGCAGGTTGCGCGCCACCGCCTCGCCCGCATTGGCAAACGGGCCCGACATGCCTTCAATCATGGCCAGGCGCACCGGCTCGGCCGCGCGCACGTGCAAGGCCACGAGCGGAACCACGGCAAACACCAGCCATCGAAGCAAGCGCACTCCCAAACCCCAATTGACGATCGAGCGGGCGCGCATTGTAGTGAGGCGGGAGCGGTGAGCGGTGAGATCCTGATCTGGCCCCCGCCTTGCGTCTTGCCAGCGCTTCGCTTTTAAGTTCCGGATACTGAATTGGACACCCTGACGCATGCCCTGTCGGGCGCGCTGCTTGGCCGCGCGCTATCGCCATCGAACGCTGAGCCTTCAGCACGCGTGCAGCGCTGGTTCGGACCGAGCGTGCCGGTCTG
>JBIIZX010000163.1:0-7381 GCA_044346055.1 Burkholderiaceae bacterium
GGCTGCGCGGAACAAGAGCCGCCTCGCCGCCGCCATCAAGGCGATGGCCTGAGCCATTAGACCCGCTCGGCGCGGCTGCAATGGCCCGCCGATGAAGTTCTGGATCGAGAGCGGGCTGCGCGCCCGCTCTTGTCGTCTCTACCCCCGCTTTCGCTCTCGGCTCTTCGATGACCTGCCGGTCGCTGCCAGCCAACAGCCGCTTGGCAAGGCGTAGAGCCTAAACACCCGCCTGCGATCCCGGCTCCGGCAGCGAGCACGCCTCGGTCACGACCAGCTCGTTGTCCTTAGCGAAGTTCAGGACGAAGTTGAACGCCATCAGCTCAACGTCCTTGAGCCGCTCATCCATGATCACGCACTTGACCCCGCCAATGGTGGTCGGACGCACGTAGGGCGAGTAGCCGATGAAGGCATCGCGGCCGGTCGCAATGCCGCCCGGCCGGTAGCACGACATCACGCCGCACAAGCGTTCAGCCCAGTCACTGGGCCGAAACGGCTTGCCCTGCACCGTCACGCCGTGGATGAAGTACTCGCGCGGCTTACGCCCCGCCGAAGGCGGTCTAGCGGACGCGGGCGATGGGGCCACGGCAGGCTTTGGCTTGGGCGGGAAGACGAGGTTGAACACGGGCGCCTGCCCTTGCGACTGGTGCAAACCGCCGGGCACCGCTGGAGGGGCAAACGCGTTGCTGCAGTGCGGATTCTAGTTCTTGTACAAGACCTGGCGTTGCGTGTGCCGGGGACCGCGATCGACTGGTTGCTCAAACGGCAGCGCAAAGTTGGTGCCGGCAGGCCTTGAACCGCGTCCGGCGCAGCGGGTCGAACTGGCGCCAGTCCCTGCAGCTCGCATCGCCTGCCCGCACCCAGTGACCCTTGCCTTCGCTTCCGAATACGCGCATAACGCGGCCTTTCCGGCTTTACCGCGTACGCCACCCAGTTGCCCATCATGACAACCAAGCCTGCCTCCAAGGTGCTCGTCATCAATGACGAGCCGCTGATCCTCAAGGAGTTCCTCAAGGAGCTGAACGCAGCTGCGCGCGCGCTCGAAAACCCGTTCGGTCTCGCGTTCATCGGCGCACTGACCGCCAAGGAAGGCCTGCAACTGATCGAGGACGACGGCGAGATCCAGGTCGTGATCGTCGATGACAAGCTGTACGCGGTGCAGGAGGGCACGCGCCGCCAGCGCGGTCACGTCCCGGTGAGGGACAGCGCCCTGCAGGTGAGCGCGCTGGAGCTGGTGCAGAACATCACGGCGCTGCGGCCCGAGCTGGATTTGTACATCCTCATCGAGAAGGAGCGCGAGGACCAGGTGGTCGATGCGCTGTTTGCCGAGGCAGTGGACGGCTACTTCTATCGGGAGGAGCGCGATTATCGCGGCATGTATCGCATCCTCAACGCGCAGATTGCAGAGCGCGCCCGCACGCCGTTTTACGACGCACTGCGCAGTTATGTGCTGGCCGCCAAGGACGCCTGGCACACCCCCGGCCACTCCAGTGGCGATTCACTGCGCGGCAGCCCCTGGGTCAACGAGTTCTACGAATTCATGGGCGAGCACATCTGGGACGCGGACCTGTCGGTGTCGGTCAAGGCGCTGGACTCGCTGATGGAGCCCACCGGCGTGATCGCCGAAGCGCAGCAGATGGCGGCCAAGGCCTTTGGTGCGCGCAAGACCTTCTTTGCGACCAATGGCACCTCGACCGCCAACAAGGTGATCCTGCAGACGCTGATCGCGCCCGGCGAGAAGATGCTGCTCGATCGCAACTGCCATAAGAGCGTGCATCACGGCGTGGTGTTGTCGGGTGCACAGCCGGTGTACCTGGATTCGAGCGTCAACAAGAAGTACGGCGTGTTCGGCCCGGTGCCCAAGCAGACGATCCTCAAGGCAATCGAGGACCATGCTGACGCACAGCTGCTGGTGCTCACCTCCTGCACCTACGACGGCCTGCGCTACGACCTGAAGCCCATCATCGAGGCCGCGCACGCGCGCGACATGAAAGTCTTGATCGACGAGGCATGGTTCAGCCATGCGCGCTTTCACCCGGACCTGCGCCCCACGGCACTGGAAGCCGGCGCCGACTACGTGACGCAATCGGCGCACAAGACGCTCTCAGCATTCTCGCAGGCCGCGTTCATCCACGTGAACGACCCGGTCTTCAAGGAGCACCTGTTCCGCGAGAACTTCAACATGCATACATCGACGAGCCCGATGTACAGCCTGATCGCCAGTCTCGACGTGAGCCGCAAGCAGGCGGTCATGGAGGGCTACAAACTGCTCGAGCGCACGCTGATGCTGGCCGCCGAGCTGCGCCAGCAGATCAATGCCACCGGTGCATTTCGCGTGCTCGAGCTCGATGATCTGCTGCCCGAGGAGGTCAAGGATGACAACATCCGGCTGGACCCGACCAAGATCACGATCGACATCTCGTCCTGTGGCATGACGGTGGACGAGCTGCAGCAGGAGCTTTACTCGCGCTTCAATATCACGGTCGAGAAAAGCACCTTCAATACCATCACGCTGCTGCTGACCATTGGCACGACACGCAGCAAATGCTCGCGCCTGTACGACGCCATGATGCGCATCTCGCGCGAGAAGCGCGCCCCGCGGCGCCTGTACCGGACGCCTGACATCCCGGGCTTCACCGAGCTCGTGTACCTGCCGCGTGACGCCTACTACTGCGGCGGCGAACTGGTGCCTCTGCTGGACGAAAACGACCAGCCCAATGCACAGCTGATCGGTCGCATCTGCGCCGACCAGATCGTGCCCTACCCGCCGGGCATCCCGGTGCTGGTGCCGGGCCAGCTCATCACCGACAACATCGTCGAGTACCTGATCCGCTACCTGCGCGTGCAGAACAAGGTCGAGTTGCACGGGGTGGTTTACCAGGGCTACTTCCCGAGCATCCGCGTGCTCACCGCCGAGGAAGCAACGCTGCTGACATCGCTGCGTGATGCACCGCAGCCGCCACAGGTGCGCCGGGTCGCGTAGCGGAGCGCGAGGCATCGGGTGGCATTGCGAGCGCCCTTTGCGAGCCGGATCTTCAAGGCGTCTGGCTTGCTACCTATAATGCGGTTCATGCGAGTTCGAAGGGCGGCCTTGGCCGCCCGTTTGTTTTCCACTGCATCCGCGCGCAGCACGATCTTCATGTCGAGACCGCCATGGCCCATTTGATGAACACCTACGCCCGCCTGCCGGTGGCCTTCACGCACGGCCGCGGCGCACTGCTGTTTGACGAGGCAGGCAACGAATACCTGGACGCGCTCGCCGGTATCGCTGTCAACGGCCTGGGCCACGCCCATCCGCGGCTGGTGGCCGCACTGCAGGATCAGGTCGGCAAGCTCATCCACACCTCCAACATCTACCAGGTGCGCGAGCAGGAGCGGCTGGCCGACCGGCTGTGCGAGCTGTCGGGCATGCAGGAGGTGTTTTTCGGCAACTCGGGCTCCGAGGCCAATGAAGGCGCGCTCAAGCTGGTGCGCATGTATGGCCACAAGCACGGCAATCCCGAAGCGCAGACGATCGTCATGGAGCGCGCCTGGCATGGCCGCACGCTGGCGACGCTGGCCGCCACGGGCTCCGAGAAGGCACGCAAGGGCTTCGATCCCCTGCCCTCGGGCTTCATCCGCGTGCCCTACAACGACATCGAGGCGGTTAGGCGCGCCGCCGAGCGCGATGGGCGCGTGCAGGCGGTGTGGATCGAGGTGCTGCAGGGCGAAGGCGGCATCCTGGTCGCTGACCGCGAGTACGTGCGCGCCCTGCGCGCACTGTGCGACGAGCGCGGCTGGCTGCTGATGATCGACGAGGTGCAAAGCGGGATCGGCCGCACCGGCAAGTGGTTTGGCTACCAGTGGTGCGAGATCCAGCCCGATGTCATCACGCTCGCCAAGGGGCTGGGCTCGGGCGTGCCGATCGGCGCGGTGCTGGCCGGTGGCAAAGCCGCTGGCGTGTTTGGTCCGGGCAACCACGGCACCACCTTTGGCGGCGGGCCGCTGGCTTGCCGCGCCGGGCTCGAGACGCTGCAGATCATCGAGTCCGAGGGCTTGATGCAAAACGCGGCGGTGCGCGGCGAGCAGATCCGCGCCGGCCTGAACGCAGCACTTGCCAATGTGGCGGGTGTTAGCGCGGTGCGTGGCCAGGGCCTGATGATCGGCGTCGAGCTCGATCGGCCCTGCGGCGAACTCGTCAAGCAGGCGCTGGCAGCACGGCTGCTCATCAACGTGACGCAGGACAGCGTGATCCGGCTTGTGCCGCCGCTCATCATCACGGCCGCGCAGGCCGATGAGATCGTGGCGCGCCTGGCACCGCTGGTGCGCGCCTTTGTCAGTGCACCTGTCGCACCGGCTGCCGCGGCCTGAACCGGGCGACCACTTCATGGCGCAGCCGATCCGTCACTTCCTGCAGTTTGCCGACCTCTCGGGCGAGGAACTGCAGCATGTGTTCGCGCGCGCCGCGCTGATCAAGGAGCGCTTCAAGCGCTACGAGTTCTACCAGCCGCTGCGCGACCGCACGCTGGCCATGGTGTTTGAAAAAGCCAGCACGCGCACGCGCGTGAGCTTCGAGGCCGGCATGTACCAACTCGGCGGCTCGGTCATCCACCTGACCACCGGCGACTCGCAGCTGGGCCGCGCCGAGCCGATCGAGGACACCGCGCGGGTGATCTCGCGCATGGTCGACCTCGTGATGATCCGCACCTTCGAGCAGGCCAAGATCGAGCGCTTTGCCCGCGCCTCGCGCGTGCCGGTGATCAACGGGCTCACCAATGAGTACCACCCCTGCCAGATCCTGGCGGATATCTTCACCTTTATCGAGCATCGCGGCGCAATCCGTGGCCGCATCGTGGCGTGGATCGGCGACGCCAACAACATGGCCTACACCTGGATCCAGGCAGCGGCATCGCTCGGCTTCACGCTGCATGTATCCACGCCCCCCGGCTATGCGCTCGATGCGCGCCTGGCGCGCAGCGGCCCGCACCTGAAGCTGTTTGACTCGCCGCTCGAGGCCGCGTGCCACGCTGACCTCGTGACCACTGATGTGTGGACCAGCATGGGCTACGAGGCGGAGAACGAGGTGCGCCGCGCCGCCTTTGGCGACTGGTGCGTCGATGCCGAGATCATGGCGGCCGCAGGCGCGCAGGCGCTTTTCATGCACTGCCTTCCCGCGCATCGCGGCGAGGAAGTGACTGAAGACGTGCTCGAAGGCCCGCAGTCGGTCGTGTGGGACGAGGCGGAAAACCGCCTCCACGTGCAGAAGGCGCTGATGGAGTACCTGCTACTGGGGCGCGACGTCGCGTGAACCAGATCGCCTGACGGCCGCAGGCCCGCGCTTCATCGACCAACAGCATCATGGCTACCTGGCTGCGCCGCGCGCTGGCGATCGCGATCACGCTTGGCCTGCTGGCCTGGCTGCTGCTCGATGCGCGCCTGGCCAATGTCGTCGATGCCGGGCGCCGCCTCGATGCACTGACGGTCGGGGCTGTGCTGGTCGCGCTGTTTTTGAGCTACTGCGTGCGCGCGCAGCGCATCGTCACCGAGTTCCGTTCGCTCATCAACGCCCGCTACAGCGAGGTGCTGCGGGTGGTCCTGATGCACAATGCCTGGGTGAACATCCTGCCCTTTCGCGCTGGGGAACTGGCCTTTCCTCTGCTCATGCGCAGCCGCTTCGGGGTGGCGGTGGAGCGCTCTGCCGCCTCATTGCTCTGGCTGCGCGTGCAGGACGCCTGCGTGCTGGCACTGGCCGCCGCCCTTGCGCTGCCACGCGTACCGCTGGCGACACGCCTTGGCATTGCGGCGGTCGTGCTTGCCGGCACCATTGCCTTGTGGGTGCTGGCGCGCACGCGCCGCCCGCTCGGCCGGCCCGTGCTCGAGAAGCTGCGCGCGGGACTGGCCGCGGCCACTGGCTCGCCCTGGCAGACCTGGCTATGGACCGTCCTGAACTGGGCCATCAAGCTCGCCGCACTGACACTGCTCCTGGCGGCACTGCTGCCGGCCCCGGCGATGATCGCCTTCTCTGGTGCCCTCGGTGCCGAGGCCGCTGCCGTCCTGCCGGTGCAGGGCGTGGCGGGCTTTGGCACGTACGAAGCCGGTGCGGCCGCCATGCTCGTACCTGCTGGTGTTGCACTGCGCGACGCGCTGCCCGCCGCGCTCGTGATGCATCTCGTCGTGATCGCCTCGGCGCTGCTGGCAGGCCTGTGGGCCTGGGGCACGATGCGTACCCGCCCAACTTCGCCGGCGTCCTGACATGCAATCGACTTCATCCACGCTCACCAAGAGCATGACCACCGCCACCACCACGACGGCATCGTCCACCAGCACGGCACTCGGTCTGCCGCCGGTCGAACCCTTGCCGGCCAGCGTTCTGTCTGCGCTGCCGCCGCACCGCCTGTCGCTCGTAGTGCCGCTGTACAACGAGGAGGAGTCGGTCGGACCACTGGTCACGCGCGTGCACGAGGCGCTGGCCGGCTATCCGCAGCCGTGGGAGTTGCTGCTGGTGGACGACGGCAGCTCGGACGCCACTGCCGAGCGCATCGACGCTGCGCGGCGGCACTACGGCGACCATGTGCGCGCGGTCAACCTGGTGCGCAACTTCAAGCAGACCGCAGCGATGCAGGCCGGCATGGACCGCGCGCGCGGCGACGTGATCGTCACGCTCGATGGCGACCTGCAGAACGATCCGGCCGACATCCCGCGCATGGTCGCGCGGCTGTTCCACGAGAACCTCGACCTGGTGGCCGGCTGGCGCAAGAACCGGCAGGACCCGACGCTGTTGCGCAAGATCCCGTCGTGGATCGCCAACCGCCTGATCGCCCGCATCACCGGGGTGCGATTGCACGACTATGGCTGCAGCCTCAAGATCTTCCGCACCTCGCGGCTGCGCAAGATCCGCCTGTATGGCGACATGCACCGCTTCATCCCGGCGTGGATGGCCACCGTCACCACGCCGCGCCGCATTGCCGAGGAAGTGGTGTCGCACCATCCGCGCCGCGCCGGCGTGAGCAAGTACGGCATCTCGCGCACCTTTGTCGTGGTGCTCGACCTGCTTGCCGTCTACTTCTTCCTGCGCTTTCGCACCAAGCCGGGCCACTTCTTCGGTCTCATTGGCATGGCGCTCGGCGGCATTGGCCTGTTGATCCTGTCTTACCTCTTTGGCGTGAAACTGCTGTTCAACGAGTCCATCGGCACGCGACCGCTGCTTTTCGCGGGCTTTTTCATGTGCATTGCCGGGCTGCAGATGATGAGCACCGGCGTGCTGGCCGAGCTTTTGACACGCGTGTATCACGAGTCCGACTCAAACCCGTCGTACGTCGCGGAGGACGTGCCACCGCTGGACGGTGATGCGGGCTGGCTGGGGCCTACGTCAACGTCGCACTGATCGCACCGGTCCTACACACTC
>JBIIZX010000199.1:0-6412 GCA_044346055.1 Burkholderiaceae bacterium
GCGGTTGCTGCTGATGGACGAGCCCACCGCCGGCATGGCACCGGCCGAGCGCTTTGCGCTGATGGACCTGGTGCGCGCGCTGTCGGCCGAAACGGGGCTCACAGTGCTGTTCACGGAGCACAGCATGGACGTGGTGTTCGGCTATGCCGAGTGGCTGCTGGTTTTGTCGCGCGGCAAGCTGATTGCCGACGGCCCGCCGCAGGAGGTACGGCGCGACCCGGCGGCGCAGGCGGCGTACTTCGGGGAGGTGCAATGACTGCCCCCGCTGCGCTGGTGCTCGAGCAGGTCGATGCGTTCTATGGTGGAGCGCAGGCGCTGTTCGGCGTGACCCTGCGCGTGCAGCCGGGCGAGGTGCTGGCGCTGGTGGGCCGCAACGGTGCGGGCAAGTCGACCACGCTGGCAGCGGCGATTGGTCTGGTGCAGGCGCGCGGGCGCGTCGAGGCCAACGGCGTTGCGCTTGACGCGCTGCCGCCGCATCAGCGCGCGCGCCTGGGCCTGGGCTATGTGCCGCAGGAGCGGCGCATCTTCACCGACCTCACGGTGCGGCAGAACCTCGTCGTCGGCGCGCAGGGCAAGCCGTTTGATCTGCAAGCACTGCTCGATCTCTTTCCCAACCTCGCCGGCATGCTCGATCGGCCCGCCGCACAAATGAGCGGTGGCGAGCAACAGATGCTGGCCGTGGCGCGCACGTTGGCGGCCAGTCCGCGCGCCGTGCTGCTGGACGAGCCTTCCGAAGGCATCGCACCCATGCTGGTCGCGCGCCTGGCCGCCGCCGTGCGCGCGATGAAGGCGCAGGGAGTGGCGGTGCTGCTGTCGGAGCAGAACGCCCGCTTCGTGGCCGACACCGCGGACCGTGTGTTACTAATCGAGCGAGGGCAGTTGATTGGCGAGGCTGCGCCGGCAGACTTGCTGACGCGGACGACCGCAGTGCGCGCCGCCCTAGGTCTTTAGCTGCTAGCCAGAAGGAGATTCCATGGATTCAGTTCAGGCGATAAGAAGGCAGTCTGGCGGTTGCACGTGGAGGCAACGACTGCGCACGGGGCAGGCGCAGTTGCTGGCCGCGGTCGGCTTTCTCCTGCTTTGCCTCTCTGGCTGTGCGGTTCGGCCGCCCCTGGTTGATGTCAGCGCAGCCGAGTACGAGCGCGCACGCGCACGATTTGCCAGTCTCGCGCTCGACGAGTGGACGCAGCGGCAGGTTCGCCTGCAGACGGTTGCAGCGCGGCTGTTCGAGGGCGCAGCAACGCAGTGCGCGCAGGTGGTGCCCCAACAGCCGTTGCTGATCCAGCACTTCGATGCATTGCCTAATCGCTTGCGCAGCGAGCTACGCGACGCTGGCCTGGCGAGAAGCTTCCCACGGGTCTTCGTTTTGCCCGCGGCGGATGGGAGCAGAGGCGCCCTCAGCGTCCGCACCATTGACGGGCAGCCCGTGGTCGCGATGGAGCAGCGCACTCTCGACGACAGCCTGCGTGCGGCGACGCTGCGACTATCGGTCGCGCGGCCTGATGGCAGCGCAGCTGAAGTCACGACAAGCCCTGCCGTGCGTTGCGATGTACGGCTGACCATGAGCAACGCAGCGAGCATTGGTGCTTCCTACAGCTTTGGCACCATCACCATGCACACCGGCACGGTTGATGTTCTGAACGACGACCAGCTCGCGTTCGTGCTCGGGCACGAACTGGGCCATCGCGAGCTCGGCCACATGCGCGAACGCAATATCAGAACATTGCTTGGCGCCGCGGCTGACGCAGCTATCGGGCTGCCAGGTGTTTTGACGGTCACGGGGTTTGCCGTCGGCTCGCAGTCCTTCGAGCGCGCCGCCGATCACTTCGGTTTGCGTGCCGTGGCGCTTGCCGGTTTTGATACAGCCGCTGCGGTAGAGGTCTGGGAGCGGGTGGCAACCAAGCTTCCGCAGTCGATCGGCCCGCATTGGCTGTTGCGAACGCATCCTCGGATGGCCGATCGCGACGCCGACCTGCGGCAACTGAAGGGGGAGCTTGCGGCGCAGGCCGGCGCTTCCGCCGAGCACACTGCGCTGCAGCGCCCCTGAGTCTCAACCTGACGCCTTTCGAACAGCATCGGCCCATGATCATCACCAGCCTGCTCGACACTGATCTGTACAAGTTCACGATGATGCAGGTCGTGCTGCATCACTTTCCTGGGGCGCAGGTCGAGTATCGGTTCAAGTGCCGCAACGCCGGCGTGGACCTCACGCCCTATGTGGACGAGATACGCGAGGAGATCGAGTGGCTGTGCACGCTGCGCTTTCGCGAGCGCGAGCTCGAATACCTGCGATCCTTCCGCTTCATCAAGAGCGATTTTGTCGACTTTCTCGGACTGTTCCAGCTCAACACCAAGTACATCACGGTGCGCCGCGCGCAAGGCGAGGGCCGGCCGGCGGGCGAGATCGAGATCGTGATCAAGGGCCCGTGGCTGCACACGATCCTGTTTGAAGTGCCGGTGCTGGCGATCGTCAACGAAGTGGTGTTCCGCAACCAGCAGCCGAGCCCCGACTATGCCGAGGGGCGCCGACGCTTGCTGGAAAAGATCGGGCTGGTGCGCGATGACCCGCAACTGTCCAAGGCGCGCGACGGCGTGGAGGCGCTGAAGATCGCCGACTACGGCACACGCCGGCGCTTTTCGCGCATCTGGCATGACGAAGTGCTGCTGCTGCTCAAGGACCAGCTGGGCGATAACCTCGCGGGCACGAGCAATGTGCTGCTGGCGATGAAGCACGGCCTGACGCCGCTGGGCACCATGGCGCACGAGTACCTGCAGGCCTGCCAGGCGCTCGGCCCGCGGCTGCGTGACTCGCAGGTGTTCGGCTTCGAGACCTGGGCCAAGGAGTACCGCGGCGACCTCGGCATCGCGTTGAGCGACGTCTACGGGCTCGACGCCTTCCTGCGCGACTTCGACATGTACTTCTGCAAGCTGTTCGATGGCGCCCGTCATGATTCGGGCGATGCGATCGAGTGGGGCGAGCGGCTGATTGCCCACTACGAGAAGAACCGGGTGGACCCGCGCACCAAGACCCTCGTGTGGTCGGACTCGCTGACCTTTCCCAGGGTCATCGAGCTCTTCAACCGCTTTCGCGGGCGCGCGCGGCTGGCCTTTGGCGTCGGCACCAATCTCACCAATGACCTTGGCTACACGCCGCTGCAGATCGTCATCAAGATGGTCCGCTGCAACGGCCAGCCCGTGGCCAAGCTGTCGGATGCGCCGGAGAAGAACATGTGCGAGGACAAGGCCTATCTCGCGTATCTGCGGCAAGTGTTTGAACTCACGCACTGACAACGTGCAGCTGCGTTCCGTGGAAATTCGGCCCGCCACGGCCGGCGACGCGACCGTCATCGGCGCGCTGGCCATCCAGGTCTTTCTTCACACCTACGCGCGCGACGGCGTGCGTCCAGGCCTGGCACGCGAGGCAATCGACTGCTGCGGGCCGGCACACTATGCGCAGCGCTTGGCAGCGGGGGCCGCGCTGCTGCTGGCTGAAGACGGCGACGGGCTGCTCGGCTTTGCCGAGTGGGACCGACGCACGACACGTGCGCCCGGCCAAAACCAGCAGGGCTGCGAGCTGGTGCGGCTGTATGTGCAGCCGACCGCGCATCGGCGCGGCCTTGGCGCGCGGCTGCTGGCCGCCGCCGAGTCCGACTGTCGTGCCGCAGGCGCTCCTGCAATGTGGTTGACGGCATGGGCTGAGAACGCACACGCGCTGGTGTTCTATCGATCGCAGGGCTATGCCGATGTTGGCGCCAGCGAATACTGGTTCGAGAACCGCTGTTACGAGAACCGGGTCCTCGTGAAAGTGTTTTGAGGACTGCAGCATGCCCGCCGCACCATGCCCACGTTTCGGGTGCCGGCCCTAGAATCGCCGCTCGCTCACGCAAACCCATGGGACAACCCATGCCAACTCTGTCCCAACGCGCCGCCAGCCTCGGCACTGAAAACGCTTTTGTCGTCCTCGCCGAGGTCAATGCGCTGATCCGCGCTGGCCGCGACGTCATCTCGTTCTGCATCGGCCAGCCGGACTTTCCGACGCCCGTGCACATCCAGGACGCGGCGGTTGCTGCGGTGCGCGGCGGCAAGCATGGCTACACGCCATCAGCGGGGATCGACGAGTTGCGGGCTGCGGCGGCGGCCTCGATGAGCGCGCTGCGCGGCATCTCGATCAGTGCCGATGACGTGGTGGTTGGCGCCGGCGCCAAGCCGTTCATCGCCTACGCCATCGCCTCCGTCACCGATTACGGTTCGGGCGACGAAGTCATCTTCCCGGTTCCCGGCTTTCCGATCTACGAGTCGCAATGCAAGGCGCTGGGCGCGGTGCCGGTGGGCCTGCCGCTGCGCGAGTCGCGCCGCTTTGCCTTTGATCCGGATGAACTGGCGGCACGCATCACGCCCAAGACCAAGCTTCTCATTCTCAACACGCCGCACAACCCGACCGGCGGCCTGCTCACTCGCGCCGACCTGGAAGCGATTGCCGAGGTTGTGCGTGAGCATCCGCAGGTGTGGGTGTATGCCGACGAGATTTACAGCAAGCTCGTCTATCAAGACGAAACGTCCAGCGCCCGGTTTGTCTCGATCGCCAGTCTGCCCGGCATGCAGGAGCGCACCATCATTTCCGATGGCGCCTCCAAGACTTACGCGATGACCGGCTGGCGCATCGGCTTCACCGCCAACAAGACACTGGCGCCGGTGTTCACGCGCTGGATCACCAATACTGAAAGCTGCGCCACGCATGTGAGCCAATGGGCGGCGCTGCAGGCGCTCACGGGGCCGCAGACCGAGGCCGATGCGATGCGAGAGCGCTTTCGCGCGCGGCGCGATCTCATCGTGCGGCTGCTCAACGACGTGCCGGGCTTTGCCTGCGCCTCGCCGGGCGGTGCTTTCTATGCCTGGCCCAATGTCACCGAAGCTTGCGCCCTCACCGGCGTGGCCGACTCCGAGGAGTTGCGCAAGCGCCTGCTGCATGAGGCAGGGGTCGCGGTGTTGGCCGATATCCACTTCGGTCCGCGCGTGGCCGGCGACGGCCAGCACATCCGCTTTTCCTACGCGACGAGCGAAGCGGCGATCGAGGCAGGGGTGGCGCGCATCGCCGACTTTGTGAAGAAAAACACGAGGCCTCCGCGCAAGTAGGCATCAGACGGTGAAGCTAGCGAGACAAACGACAGCAAGCGACAGCAAACGACAGCAAGCGACAATGAGCGAACGAGGCAGCGCACAGGCGCCCGGCTATGCGCCGTTAAGGCACCCGGTCAGT
This sequence comes from Burkholderiaceae bacterium, assembly GCA_044346055.1. Lineage (GTDB taxonomy): Bacteria > Pseudomonadota > Gammaproteobacteria > Burkholderiales > Burkholderiaceae_F > JALHMQ01. The sequence continues at coordinate 5,258 of JBIIZX010000199.1, forward strand.
GATCCGGTCCGTCAACCAACTGGCATTCAATGAACTTCGACACCAGCAAGGCGCGCGCGGCCATTTTCAGTCGCATCCGGCAGCACCAGAAGCGCGGCGTCGGGCCGACGGCGGACGAGATCGCCGGTGTGCAGGCCTACCTGCGCGAGCATCTGCGTGGGCCGCAGCCGCTCAACATGGGCGAGCTTGGCATCCGCTTTCGCGTGACCAGCGAGCGCATGGCTAGCACGGTGGACGAGGTGCCGCGGCGCGCAGATGCACCGGCCGCGGTTGCGCGCTATCTGCAGGCCAATGGCCTGGGCAGCCAGGCCGTGATCTGGCCGCTGCTCAGCGATCTTGACTGGTCGGCTGCTGGGCTGCAGGTGGAGGCGCGGCCGCCGCGGCGCGATGAGTCGCTGGGGTCGGACAAGGTGGGCATCACGGGGTGCTTCTGCGCGCTGGCCGAGACCGGAACGTTAGTGCTGCTGTCCGGTCTGCAAACGTATGCATCGACGCACCTGCTGCCCGAGACCCACATTGCGCTGGTGCCCGCGTCGCGGATCGTGGCCACCATGGAAGACGCGTTCGATCTCATGCGCAAGGAACTCGGCGGCGTGCAGCAGATGATGCCGCGTGCGGTCAACATGGTGTCGGGGCCATCGCGCACGGGCGACATCGAGCAGACCATCGTGCTTGGCGCACATGGGCCGTTCAGGGTGCATCTGGTGGTGCTCTCACAGGAGTAGCGGCCGCGCAGCGGCGGCCAGCCGAACAACAACTAGATGGAGGAGGAGAGGATGGACAAGACACCGCGACGCGCTGTGCCCCGCGCGTTCGCCTTGGCGACGCTGCTTGTGACGAGCAACCAGGCGGCGGCGGCCGGCTTCGATGCGAGCAGCCTCGGACTGGCGTGGGCGCTGCCGTTCGTCGCCATCCTGCTTGCCATCGCACTGTGCCCGCTGCTGGCGCCCGGCTTCTGGCACCACCACTTTGGCAAGGTCTCGGCGGCCTGCGCCCTGGCCTTCCTCGTTCCCTTTGCGCTGCACTTTGGTCCCGTGCAGGCGCTCGAGGTCGTGCTGCACACCATGATTGCCGAGTATGTGCCCTTCATCATTCTGCTGACGGCGTTGTTCGCTGTTACTGGAGGAATCCATATCAAGGGCAACCTGCACGGAA
>JBIIZX010000165.1:0-7351 GCA_044346055.1 Burkholderiaceae bacterium
GCGCGATTGCTCGACCACGTAAGCGGTCAGCGCCTCGATATCGGTCTGCCGCTGGCCCGCGCCGGAAAACGGACTCTTGACTGCTTCTTCACGCGCAAATCCCTGCAGCGTCACCATGCAGTTGACCAGTCGCGCCTCAAAATCCATCACCTGGTCGGTGTCGGCAAAGTGACGCGGCAACTGGACATACGCGCCCTTGACTACCCCGGGTCCGAGGCCAAGGTCACACTGCTCGAGCGACGCGTTCTTCGGGCCTCGTTTGGTCTTCCACAGGTCTTCGCCACGCGCAACCACCAGTTCGGCTGGGTTGCCATCCTGCAGCATGGCGCGGTAGCGGGCAATCTCGTCGGCGGTGGTGGTCTGCGCGGTTGCGCTGCCGAAAGCACCGCTGGCGGCGCAGATGACAGTAGCCGCCAGCAGCGCCCTCACCTTGGGCGCATCAATCAACATCATGTCTCCTTGGATGAAAAACTGCGTTCGCTGTTATTTGTAGTTACGGACGCAGGTAGACAAAGCCTTCTCGTGCCTGCAGGCGCGCCGCCTCGGCCACACCCGAGGGCACGATCGACACGTCGGCGATCACCTTGCTCTTCTCGATCTTGCGGCTGACCAGGGTGTTGTTGCACAGGCGAAATTCCACGCCCTTGCTCTTCAGCTCCTGGATGGTGACGTCAAACGGATTGCCGTTGCGATCCTTGGCGCCGTCGAGCATGAAGTCGATGCCCAGGCCGTTGCCGACGACGACGATCTTGGCACTCGGATCCGCCGCAAGGTGGTTGCGGATGTTGCCGACGCCACGCTGCGCTTCGTCCAGTCCGTTGGTGAGGTGATACACGGCCTTCACCGGGCCTTCTGCAGCAGCTCCACCCGCCGTCTTGCTCGACTGCACCGAGACACAGCCGCCGAGCGCCAGCAGGGACGCAAACGCGGCGCCAAGCAGTGCCCGGCGTGACGAGGCAGAAACTGTCTTCATTGTTTGCTCTCCCAGTTCATGACGCGGCCCGCGTGCTGCGGGCCGCCGGCGCTCTGCGTGATCGTCGTTCAGTTGATGACGGCCTTGTCGGTGCGGGTCTCGCCCTTGTTGTCCAACCAGGTGACGACGATCTCGTCCCCCTTCTTGCCACCCTGGAACTTGAACTGCAAGTAAGGGTTCTTCGATACCGCCGGGCCCCACTCGGCGCTCAGCACGGTCTTGCCGGCATGCTGCACCGTCACGTTGGAAATGAAGTGCGCCGGCACCAGCTTGCCGCCGGCATCGCGGCGCTGGCCGGTTTCCATCTCGTGACTCATCAGCACGCGAACATCCACCCCATCAGGCTGGGCGGTGGCGCGAATACGCATCGGATCTGGCATCTCTTGCTCCTGGTTCCACTTCTTTGCAACTGATCACCACTGATCACCGATCACCGATCACCGATCACTGATCACTGATCACTGATCACTGATCACTGATCTTCAGCCTCAGCCGCCGCAACCGCCGAGGGTGACCTTGACTTCCTTCTTGGCGAGGAAGTACTTGTCATTGGCGCGCACCAGCGCCAGCACGTCGGAGGTCTGGCCCATCTTGATGCGGGTCGACACATTGGCCTCGGTGCCCTGCGGAATGTTGAAGCTCGCCGCGAGGAGGCTGGGGTTCTTGTCGACCAGGATGTAGACCGCCTGCGTGCCCGGCAGCTTGCTCGTCACGCCCACCGGAACCACTGCGCCATTTTCTGCAATATCGGGCGCCGTGATGGAAATGTCGGCGCTCTCGGCAGCGTTGGCGCCGCCCAGGGCCTTCATCATCTCGCCGAGGTTCTTGGCCTCGAACGCGGCCTTGTTCCACCCCGGCTGCTGCGCCTGCGCGGCCGTGCAGAAGCCGGCGGCCGCGACGGCGGCAGCGCCACCGGCGAGCTTGACGAAATCGCGACGGCCGCTGTGCATCTCTGTTTTCTTCATACCTGTCTCCTGCTTCTGGCTTGATGTTGTGTGCTCCAGGGGGCGTCACCCTGAACCACCGTCTTGCAACCCGCTTGACTGATTATCAACCCGCAGCCACGGAAATGTCGGCCCCGTGCTGCAACGGTGTCTTGACCGGCTTGCGCCTGGCCACTACTTCGCCCCACCCAAGATCCAGCGCGCCAGCGCCAGTGCCTCATCATTCTTCACACCGGCCTGTGCTGGCATCGGGACCTGCCCCCACACACCGACGCCACCTGCCTTGATCTTGCCCGCCACATAGGCCTCGGCGTCGCTGCGCGCGGCGTACTTGCTCGCGACGTCGCGCAGCGACGGCCCCACCAGCTTCTGGTCGATCCCATGGCAGGCCAGGCAGGCGTTGCGGCTGGCAAGCTCGCGCGGATTGAGGGCGGCGGGCCGGGCGTCGGCAACCGGCCCGGTACTGGCGACGGGGCGCGCGCGGACGCGGTCGTAGCGGGACGTATCGACCGCCCCCTTGGGCCCGATGCTGCGGAACTGCTCGGTCAGCACACCGTGGGCATTGCGGGCGTGCTCGGGCAGTTCGGACACCACCTTGGTGGCCGCGGGGCAATTGCTCATGCAGGAACTACCCTGGACATCGGGCTTGCCGGCCACGCTGCCCATGCCATGGTTGCGCGTGAAGCCGTTGCGGTTTTGCATCGCCAGCGTGAGGATGTTCTTGTCGTTGAGTTCGAAATCTGCCGGCACGATATCGTTCAAGTGCAGCACGTAGGCCGTGACCGCGTAGGTCTGGTCCGTGCTCAGCGAAAGCGGCGCAGGCCAGGGCATGGCGCGGTAGATGTAGTCGAACAGCGTGGTGGCCGCATTGAGCTTCATGCCGAGCGTGCGCGGCACCTCGGGGTCACGCAGGCGCGAGGCGCGGCCGGTCTTCAGGTCCGCCTTCTCAACGCCGCCGGCCAGCGCCAGGTAGGTGTTGCTCTCGCCAAAAGTGCCGTGGCAGGACGCGCACTGCGCGTCGTAGATCTCCTGGCCCTGCGCCACGTTGCCGCGGCCCGGTCGCACGCCGTGGCCGTCAGGGCGAACGTCGATGTCCCAGGCGGCAATTTCCTCGGGCCGCGCCATGCGCCCGAAGTTGAAGCGGGGCGAGGTGGCAGCCGGCACCTTGGGCGCCGCACCGCTTTGCGCGCTGGTTTGCGCGCTAGTTGGCGCGCTTGCCGGTGCGCTGGTCTTCGCACTGCCTTGCGCGCTGACAGCGCCGCTGCCCAGCACCAGCAGCAGGCTCGCAACGACAGCGGCGGCGCTGCAGCCGTAGCGCCGCAGGTCAGCCGAGATGAACATTACTCACCTCTCCGTTGGCCTCCACGCGCCAAGTGTGGATCTTGTTGTTGTGATATATCGAGCGGGTGCCGCGCACGGCGCGCAACTGCGGCAGCGTGGGCTGCACGTGGCCGGTCTCGTCCACCGCGCGGCTTTGCAACAGCGCTGGCGAGCCGTTCCAGTTCCAGTCAATGCGAAAGCGCGTCAGCGCCTTGGTCAGCACCGGCTCCTGCAACTTGGCAGTGCGCCAATTGCGGCCACCGTCGGTGGACACATCCACGCGGCGGATCTTGCCGCGGCCCGACCACGCCAGCCCAGTGATCTCGTAATAGCCCTTGTCAAGCAGCACCTGACCGCCAGAGGGCGCGGTGATGACGGACTTGACCTCCTGCACCCAGGTGTACTGGCGATGCATGCCATCGGGCATGAGGTCGATGTAGTGCAGTGACTCCTCGCGCGTGTTCCATGGGGTGTCGCCCACTTCGATCCGGCGCAGCCACTTGACGCTTGAGACGCCCTGCACGCCGGGCACCAGCAGACGCAGCGGATAGCCGTTTTCCGGGCGCAGCATCTCGCCGTTCTGACCGTACACCAGCAGCACGTCGTCCAGCGCCATTTCGATCGGCACCGTGCGCGTGAGATGCGAGCCGCAGGCGCCTTCGGCCAGGATGTACTTGGCCTTGCGACGGTCGATGCCCGCATCATCGAGCACGGTGGACAGCGGCACGCCAGTAAACTCGCTGCAGGCGAGCATGCCGTGCGTGAACTGCACGGTCGGCGTTGCGACATTGCCCCACTCCATGCCGGAGTTGGCACCGCACTCGATAAAATGGATGCGCGAGACCGACGGGTACCGCATGATCTCGTTCATCGTGAGCACGAGTGGCCGCGCCACCTTCCCATGGACCATCAGCCGGTGCTGCTCGGGATCGACGTCGGGCCAGCCCGAGTGATGCCGCTCGAAGTGCACCCCGGCCGGCGTGATGATCCCGAACATCGACTGCAGCGGCGTGAAGCTGACGGACGACTGGTCGGTGCGCGTGAGCCCCGGGCTGACCCGGCGTACCACTGCGTTCTCGAACTTTGACGGCAGTCCGTAAGGGCGCGCCACAACGGGTGCGCCAAGGCCAAAGGCTGCCTTGTTGCTGATTTCTCCCACGGGCTGGTTGGACTGCTGCGCCCGCGCCACTGCTGCGACGGACCCACTGGCAACGACCGCGCTGCCAACTGCGGCGCGAATGAAACTGCGGCGGCCTGCGCCGGCAACTTGAAGCTGCTCCGCACTTAGGTGGTTCTCGGGTGCGAGCTGAAGCCGGCCGCGCTGTGTGCTGTTGGGCATCGAATCTGTCACTCTGACTTGCTCAGGACTGCGGCATGAAGCGCCGCACCGTCTTGGTTGGAACGGCCGCGTCATCGGCCGCGCTTGCCACCTGCACGCAGGCCGTACGGCAAAGGCTGACCATGGTCGAGTCAGCAATGGAATAAAACGTCATCGGCCCCTCGCGCCGGCGCGTGAGCACATTGCGTCCGTACATCAGATTGAGGTGGCGCGAAACGTTGGTCTGCGACGCACCCGTGTGCTCGACGATCTCGCTCACGCTGCGCTCGCCATCGCACAAGGCGTTGAGAATCTTCAGGCGCGTTGGCTCGGACAGCAGGGCAAAGTAGCCCGCCACTTTTTCAAACAATCGTTCGAGTTCGCCGTCCATGCCCGTCGCCTGCCGCGATCCAATTCAACCCGCTTCATATGCGTGTATGCGCATATGAAGATGCGGGCGAATGCTGCGCGGGCCTGCCGCAGGTGTCAACGTCTTTCGACGCTGCAGCGCGGTTTGGCGTGACCAGCATCACACAAGACCGCGCGGTCCAGACGCAGAGGCAAACCTGTCCCGAAGTGAACGGGTTGCAGCGAGAAATGCCGGTCGGGTGCGCTGCATGCCCCTGCCTTCAGGACGGAGCAGGCCCTCCTTCCCGCCGCACGCAAATTGCCCACGGCACCGCACGAAGCCGGACATCTGCTGTCCAGGCGTTTGGCTGGTCGCTTGCCCACTTGAAAACAGCAATGGGCGGCAATCGTCGGCACTGGTCGGCACTGGTCGGCACATATGCCGCACGGCGCTCGCCCGCGCGCTGGGAGGATCTGCATGGACACACCTCGCACTGGTCCCGCCGCACGGCGGTGGACCGGGCGCGCACTGCTCATCACCGGCATCAGATCCTGCTCGTCCTGCGACAGACACTCAGGCACTTCATGGTGAGCACGAAGCAGTGCGTAGAAAGTGAAACAGAGCCCTCGTCGCAATGGCGGAGAAGCTGGTGCTCGCGGCCCGATGACGCAACGACGATCGCACGTTACGGATGCGCGCAGGGAAAACTTCTGCTGGCGCTAGTGGACTTCGCTGATGACTGCGGGCATTGGCTGCGCCCCTGCGGGGCGCGTTGCGGCTGGCAGGCCGCAGCCGCTCAGCCGGCGCGACGCATGCGTCGCGAAACCCCGGCTTGGCCCTCTCGCGCATCCTGACTCGCGCATGCATTCGCGCACATTCCGCGTCCCTGATGAAACGCCCGGGCTAGGGCGGGCTAGGGCCTTAGCGGCCTTGCGTCGAGGTGGCGACGGCGCCGTCCTGGACCTCGTCTTCGCCAATGCTAGCGTCGCCACGCGGCTGCTCGCTGTTGTCGAACAACAGGCTGGACGCAGTGATCTTGATGCGCACGCGTACCTTGTGCGAACGGCCGAGCATCATGCGCACGGCCGGGTCGTCGACTTCGACGTCGCGATAGATGTCGATCCGGTGGTTGAGCCCCGCGCGCGATAGGGCTTGCGCGGCTTGCTGGCAAAGATCCCGCAGCGCAGTGTCGTCAGGTATCTTGGCCATGCGGCGCGGTAAAGAGGAGGTTGACTAGCGTCATGCAGTTTATGACGGGAAGTGCGCAGTCGTATCCCCGCTTGCCGTGAGCGCACTGCAACACCTTCTGGGCATAAGCCCGGAGCGATACCACCGGTCGTGCGCAGCGAGGGATGCACTTGCGACTGGCGCGTATGGGGCTCAGGTGAATGCGGCTAAGGCATATGCAAACAAAGGCATCTGCAAGGTCAGGCAGCAAGGGCGGCGGCCAGGTCTTTCTTCAGATCGCGCACGCTCTCCAGACCCACGGCGATTCGCACCAAGCCTTCGGTGATGCCGGCGTGCGCACGCGCCTCCGCCGTCAAGCGGCCGTGGGTGGTGGTTGCCGGGTGCGTGATGGTGGTGCGGGTATCGCCCAGGTTGGCCGTGATCGACATCAGCCTGACGCTGTCGATGACCCGCCAGGCGCGCGCGCGCTGCGCTTCGGGCCCGCCGGACGACGGGCCCCGCACCTCGAACGACAACACCGCACCCGGGCCTGACTGCTGCCGCTCGATGAGCGCGCGTTGCGGATGCGAGGCAAGCCCCGTGAAGTGCACGCGCGCCACCTGCGGCTGCTGCTCCAGCCAGGTTGCCAGTTCAAGCGCGGCCGCCGACTGCGCGCGCATGCGCAGCGCAAGTGTTTCGAGCCCCTTGAGCAGCACCCAGGCATTGAACGGAGACAGGCTCGGGCCGGCACTGCGCAGGATCGGCAGGATCGATTCGCGGATGAGTTGCTTGCGCCCCACCACAGCACCCCCGAGTACGCGGCCCTGGCCGTCCAGGTACTTGGTGGCCGAGTGGATCACCAGGTCGACGCCATAGTCGAGCGGCCGCTGCAGGATGGGGGTGCAAAGGCAGTTGTCGACGACAGTGAGCGCGCCGCTGTCGCGACCCAGCTGCGCCAGCGCGGCGAGATCGACCACGTCCATCAGCGGGTTGGAGGGCGTCTCGCAATAGAGCATGCGCGTGGCCGGCGTGATTGCCGCGCGCCATTCATCCACGCTGGCACTGCGCACATAGCTGGTGGTGACACCAAAGCGGCCGAGGATGGTCGAGAACAATTGCACCGTGGAGCCAAAGACGCCGGCGCCGCAGACCACATGGTCGCCCGCCTTCAGCGTCGCCAGCGCAGTGGCGAGGATGGCCGCCATGCCTGAGCTCGTTGCCAGCGCGTCTTCGGCACCCTCCAGTGCCGCCAGTCGCTCCTCGAACATGCGTACCGTGGG
>JBIIZX010000166.1:0-7344 GCA_044346055.1 Burkholderiaceae bacterium
GCGCGTGTCGAGCAACTCCATCAGCCGCTCGGTCGCACCGCCCGCCCGCAGCAACTCGCCCCACACCTCGGCCAGCACCGCCGCACTCGAGCCGATCAGCATCATGTACAGCGCCGTCTGCGCCAGCGTGCCCCAGGTGGCGCGGCCGTCGATCACCGACTGCACGCCGCCATAAAGGCCCCACAGCAGGAAGCCCGAGACTCCAATGATCAGAAATGCCACGAAGCCCGCGCGCGTGCCGGTGCGGCGAATCGCCGTGCCAAAGGCGCTCTCGTTGGCGGCGCCAAAGCGCTGCGCCTCGGCCTCTTCCTGCACGAAGCTCTGCACCACGGGAATCGCATTGAGGACCTCGCCGGCGATGCCGCTGGTGTCGGCAATGCGGTCCTGGCTGGCGCGCGAGAGCTTGCGGATGCGGCGCGCAATGAGCAGCGACGGCAGCACCACGCCCAGCAGCACCAGCGCCACCGTGAACACGAGTCGCGGACTGGTCGCCAGCAGCATGACCAGCGCGCCGGTGCCCATCGCAAAACTGCGCAGGCCCATGCTGATGCTCGAGCCCACCGCGTTCTGCACGACAGTGGTATCGGTGGTCAGGCGGCTGAGCACCTCGCCGGTCTTCAACGTTTCGAAAAACTGCGGGCTCTGGCGCAGCACATGCGCGTACACCGCCTGCCGCAGGTCGGCGGTGACGCGCTCGCCGATCCAGGACACGGTGTAGAAGCGCGCGGCGGTGAACACGCCCATGGCGGCGGCCACGCCAAACAGCCACACGAGCTGGTTGCGCACCGCCGCCAGGCGGTCTGCACTGGGCGCTGTCTCGGGCAGGCTCAGGCCGCCGTCAATCAGGTGGCGCGTGGCCCAGGGAAAGGCCAGGGTCGCCGCTGCGGCGAGTACCAGGAAGAGCACTGCCAGTGCGACCTGTCCCTTGTACGGCCGCACGAAGGGCATCAGGCTGCGCAATGGCTTGAGCCGCCGTTCCGGCTCTGGCTTGGGCGCTGAAGCGGGCTCGGACAAACCGCGCGCGGCGGCGGCCACTGTGCTGTCACCGCGCTGTTCATCAATGCTCACGTGCGTACTCACTGGGGCACTCATGCAAGCGCAGCCCGCACGATGCCCCAGGTGCTCATGACCATCAGCGCAGCCCAGCCGATCATCCCGACCATGAAGCCGCCGCCGCGCCGCTTGGCCTCCTGCGCATAGGCCACGGCATACCAGGCACGACCCGCGAGCCACAGTGCGCCGGCCAGCGAGGCCCACAGCGGACTGAAGAACATGGCGGCCAGCCACAGTACCGGCAGCATCATGACCGTGTTCTCCAGCGTGTTCATCTGGATGCGCATGGCGGTCTCAAACTGCACATGCCCACTGGTCGCTGGCGGTACGACCTTGTGCTTCACGCGCATGCGGCCCACGTGCCAGGCACACATGAACAGCAACACGCTCGTGCCGAGCGTGACGAGGGCGGGACCGGCGAGGACGAAGTTCATGGTTTGAGGGCTTTGCTGGGGGGTCAGGGTGCGGAAGGGTCAGGAGCAGCAGTGTCGGGAGCAGGATTGTGTGGGCGCATTATTGCTGGCAAGCCGTTTTCACCCTGGCTGGCAACCCATCCCCACCCTGGCCCTCCCCTCGAAGGGGAGGGAAAGCACCGGCGCAGTGAGACGCATCGCTGCGACCTCGACCCCTTCTCTCCGCTTGAAGGGGAGCGAAAGCACCGGCGTGGCGGCGCCATTGCGCGCACGCTCACTCCTGGCGCTCCCCTTGAGCGGAGGGAAGGCCGCCAGGGTCCGAGACCTTAGTCAGACCTCGATCGGCGCCACGTACCCCGTCATCTCGAGGTAACCGCGCCCCACGCGCCGTCCACCTTCGAGCAGCGTGCTCACGCCCTCCCAGTACACCGCGCCGGTGGAGGCGCGTGAATCGAGTTCCTGGTCGGGCATCAGCGGTGCGGTCTCAAAGCTGCGGTTGCCGACGACGATGCGCTGCGACACCGGCCAATCGGCGCGGGTGCGGGGCGAGGTCCAGCGCTGCAGTGGCTCAAAGCGCACGTCCTGCGGGCCGAACACCTGCACGCGGTTGCTGCCCGCCGCGCGCAGCGAGGCGTAGGCGTAGATCGGTTTGGCACCGGGCGCCTTGGGACGGATGTCAAAGGCGGTGAGGGCGCTACCGTCGTCGAGGTTCATGCCAACCCAGTCCCAGCCGGCGGCTTCTTCGTCAAGAAAGGAGCTGGACCACTCATGATCGAGCCAGGCGGTGCCCCGTAGGGTGCGCGGGGTGCCATCGCGTGTGCCGTCGAGTCTGAGGGTGGCCTGCACCGCCAGGTGCGGTTGCGAGTAGTAGAAGCTCGCCTGCTCCGGCCGCGGCCCTTTTTGCGAAAAGCCTGCATCGCCTTGCAGCAGGAGCGGTTGCGTGGGGCGCGCGGTGAAGCGCAGCGTGAAGCTGCGCGCCGGAATCTCGCAAACGTAAGAGCCATCGGCCTGGCGCGTAAACCGCCAGCGGTCGAGCTGCACGTCGGTGTCCTGCTCTGCGGCCTGCGCCAGGCCAAAGCCGGCCCGCGCCACGCGCTCGTCCTTCACCAGGCTGCCGCGCGCCGGGTCTGCAATCGCCGCGTGGGCAATGATCAGTTGCCTTGCCGCGAACTTGCTCGGGTTGGCGGCATCGATATCCGGCCGCGAGCGAAAGAACGTGATCTGAAAGCCAATCGGCTGCGGCACCGCGTCCAGCAAGCCGGTCAGATACCACCACTCGGTGCGGTACTCCGGATGCGCCCCATGGTCGCGCGGAAACACCAGCGGCCAGCGCACCACGGTCGGGTACGCCGTGCGAGCGCGGGCAGCCAAAGGCGCGAGCGCGGTTGCCACGAGCAGGGTGCGGCGACAGAGCATCAGGACGGCCCGATTGATGACACGAAAAGCACGAAGAGCACGAAGGCAGCCAAGCGGCCAAGGAAATCAGATCGGGCAAGTTGATCGCAAACGGGCTGCGGGGCTCGCCCCGACCAATCGCGGTTCTTCCTCGTGCTCTTCGTGTGAAAGACCCGCTTCACCAGTCCTCCCGCACCGCCAGGATCGCCTCGCCCGAGACAGCACGTCGGCCCGCCACCAGCGCGGTCAGCGTGGCTGCCACCAGCAGCGCGCCGATGAGGGCCAGCACCAGGGCCCATGGCAGGCGAAAGTCCATGGTCCAGAAGAACGACTGCGGGTTCACGACCTCGACCAGGATCCACGCCACCGCCAGCCCCGCTGCGAGGCCGAGCACGATGGCCAGCAGCGTGATCAGCAGGCCCTCGATCGCCAGCAGCGCAAGCACCTGGCCGCGCGTGACGCCCACATGGCGCAACACGCCAAACTCCTTGGTGCGCACGATCGCCTGCGCAGAGAACGTCGCGCCAATGCCCACCAGCCCGATGACGATTGCCACCACCTCCAGCACATAGGTCACGGCAAAGCTGCGATCAAAGATGCGCAGGCTGATGGCGCGAATCTCGCCGGTTTCGGCAAACTCCGCCGTCTTCACATCCAGCTCGCGCTGCAGCTCCTGCATGACACTCGATGGCGAGGCACCGGGCTTCAGCCAGAGCGCAACCTCGGTTCGCGCTGGCTGGCCGGTGATGCGTTCGTAGTCGCTGGTGTCGATCATCACCGCACCGGTCTGTCGCGCGTAGTCGCGCCACACGCCGCTCACGACAAACGGCTGCGCAACCGCGGTGCCATCGGCGCGCGTGAGGGGCAGCGTCAGCGTGCTGCCCACCCTGGCGCCGTAGATCTCCACCATCGCTTCCGAAACCCACGCCGGCGACACCTCACCGCCGGCCCACGGCAATGCATTGCCCGTGAGCGGCAGCGACTTTTCTGGCGCCTTGCGATTCACCGGCCGCGCGATCACTGACACCGCAGCACGCGCGGGGTCGAGCGAGACCTTGAGGTTGCGCGTGAACTCGGCCCGCGCCACCTGCGGGTGCGTGGCCAGCGCGCGCTGGTCGTTGGCCGAGAACACGGCGGTGGTGCCGCCCAGCGCGCCCGACGCCAATGCGGCGGCGCGCACATACACATCGGCCGGCAGCACGCGGCCCAGCCAGTCGTCCACCGAGCCGCGAAAGCTCGCGACCATCGTCGCCATGGCCACCATCAGCGCAAACGAGGCGACGATGCCCGCCGCGCCAATCGACGCAAAACGTGGCGTGGCCGCCAGCCGCGTGGCGGCCAGCCACGCCGGCACATGCGGTGCCACGGCGCGTTGCACGCGTGCCGCCAGCGGCTTGAACAGCAGCGGTGCAAACAGCGGCTTGAGCAGGATGGCCGCCACCAGAATGAGCGCAATCGCCAGATACGCCCCCAGCGGAATGCCCTCGATCGGCGGCGCCTGCAGCAACACGGCGCCGAGCAGCAGCATCGCCACGCCCGGCCAGGCACGTGCCGCCTCGCTCTCCTGATCGAGCCCCGAGCCCGCTTTCAGTGCCAGCGCGGGTCGCGCGCGTGCCGCCTCTTTGGCGGGCATGCCACCACCAATCAGCGCAGCCCCAACGCCGAGCGAAACGAACAACAGCAGCGCCCACGGACTCACCACCAGCGACGGCGCCACGCCGGCAAAGTAGCCGCCACCGAGGTCACCGCCCAGCACGCGCAGCGCAAAGCTGGCGATGCCCAGGCCCAGCAACACGCCCAGCAGTGCGCCGACTGCACCGAGCACGGCTGCCTCGGCCAGCAGCAGCCGCTCGACCTCGCCGCGGGTGGTGCCAATGACGCGCAGGAACGCCAGCTGCGTGCGCCGCGCGAGCACTGATTGCGCCTGCAGCGAGTAGACGAGGAAGGCCCCGGTGAACAGCGCCACCAGCGCCAGAACGTTGAGGTTCACGCGATAGGCACGCGACAGGTTGGACGCGCGCTGCGCAGCGGCGTCTGCGCCTTGCAGCGCTACGCCCGGCGGCAGCGCCACCCGCTCGCGCACCTGCTCGAGCGTGGCGCCGGGTGCGAGCTGCACGTCGATGCGCGTGATGAGTCCCAGCCGGTCCAGCCGCCACTGCGCAAAGCCAAGATCCATGGCGCCGACGAGCTGGCCTTCGCGCGCGGCCGGCAGGCGACCGGCGATGCGCAGGCGCTGCACGCGTCCGCCCACCTGCACGCCGAGTTCATCGCCGGGCGCCAGCTGCAGCGCGGCGAGCGCAGCGGGCGAGAGGAACACACCGTCGTCGAGCAGCGCAAAGCGGTTGCGCTGGTTGCCGTCTGTGTTGCTGTCCTTGCTGCTGTCTTTGGAGCTGTTCTTGGTGCTGACTTTGGTGCTGTCTGTGCTGCTGTCTTGGTTGCTGTTCTTGCCGCTGCCTTTCGCGCCAGGCTCCCTGCTGTCCTTGCTGCTGTTCTTGCTCCCGCTTCTCGTATTCGTATCTGTTGCTTCGCCAATCCACTGCGGCGCCAGCGCGCCGCCGCGCAGGATGTCCACGCCAACGATGGGCAGGGTGCGACCGCGCAGCCGTGCGGGCTCCACCAGGGCGGCGTCCACCTCCAGGAACGGGCTGGCGATCTGCACGCCGGGATCGGCCGCCACGCGCGCAAATACCTGCTCGTCAAAACCGTCGCGCTGGCCGGTCACGGATCCGTCCGCCTGCCCAGTCACTTGCCGCACGGCAGACGAGAACTCCGCCAGGGCTGACGCGTTGATCAGATGCACCGCGTAGCCAAGCGCCACGCCGATCGCGATCGCCAGCACCTGCACCGTCACCCGCACCGGGTGCTGCCGCGCATAGCCGCCAATCACGCGGCCAAGCAGCCAGGGCCACTGCGAGGTACTAGCCATCAGACGAAGAGCGCAGGGTGGGTTGAACGACAGAGGCCACCGAGGGCACCGAGGCTGAGAGTGACGATGAGCACCGAGAACGGCGCGGTCGGGCCTGATAACTCGCGTCGTCCCCGCGCAGGCGGGGACCCAGTGTCGTTGGCGAAAGTCACTGGGTCCCCGCTTTCGCGGGGACGACACAAGTGACGTACAGCACCGAGCACCACGGTAGGGACCCGCTCATTCCGCCGCCCGTGCGCTCGACAACCCGCTCACCTTGTCGTCCGCAGCCGCTGCGACAGGATGCAGTCGCCCATGATCGAGCCGCAGCACGCGGTCCGCCGTGCGTGCCGCCGCCGCCGAGTGCGTGACGAGGATTCCCGCAGCACCGCTGCTGCGCACGCTGCGGCCGAGCAGGTCGAGCACGCCGGCGGCCGTGTCGGGGTCGAGGTTGCCGGTCGGCTCGTCGGCCAGCACCAGTGCCGGCCGATGCGCCAGCGCGCGCGCCACTGCTACCCGTTGCAACTCACCGCCGGAAAGCTCGCGCGGCGGCGAGGCACCGCGCGCGCCCAGACCCACGGCGTCGAGCATCGCCTGCACGCGCTCTTGGCGCACGCGCGGCGCAAGGCCCAGCAGCACCAGCGGCAGTTCGACGTTCTGCGCCACCGTCAGATGCGGCAGCACGTGAAAGGCCTGGAACACAAAGCCCACGCGCGTGCGGCGCAGGCGCGTGCGGTCGTCCTCTCTGGCCGATTTCCCGGCACGCCCGGATTGCCCCGCGCCGGGCGCGCCGCTGTCGGCCACCTCGCACATCACCGCGTCGCCGATCTGCACGCGGCCGGCATCCGGCACGTCGAGCCCGGCGATCAGGTTAAGGAAGGTGGACTTGCCCTCGCCCGACTCGCCGATCACCGCCACGTACTCGCCGGGGCCGAGCGTGAGGTCGAGCCCATCGAGAATCCGGCGCTCGCCAAAGCGCCGGCTAAGTCGTTCGATACGCAGCATGCGGCCATTCTAGGAGGGGGCGTCAGATGGGCTTGACTACACTGGCTGGTCCGAGTAGCAGGCAGGCGCGGTTGAGGCTTGTTTCTGAGCCCCGACCGACTCCCCCGCCAGACTTCCGCCTTCCGACGCCCGACACGCCCGATGACTGCGAACGTCGCACCCGACCCCGCCACCGCCAAGGCCAGCCCCGCGCCTGTTGCTCTCGAGGTGACCAGCGCGGACGTCCTGCGCGCCGCCGAGCGCCTGCGCGGCCAGGTGGAGAACACGCCCTGCGTGCACTCGCGCACTCTGTCGCAGATCACCGGCGCCGAGGTCTACCTCAAGTTCGAAAACCTGCAGTTCACGGCGAGCTTTAAGGAGCGCGGCGCCCTCAACCGCCTGTCGCAACTGACGGCAGTGGAGCGCCAGCGCGGCGTGATCGCCGTCTCGGCCGGCAATCACGCGCAGGGCGTGGCGTACCACGCGCAGCGCATGGGTATTCCGGCCGTGATCGTCATGCCCCGCTTCACGCCCACCGTGAAGGTGGAGCGCACGCGCGGCTTTGGCGCCGAGATCCTGCTGGTGGGCGAGACC
>JBIIZX010000167.1:0-7327 GCA_044346055.1 Burkholderiaceae bacterium
TCTTTGTCCGGATCCTGAACGCCGCTGGATTCCCGCTCGCGTGGGAATGACGCAAAAGGCGGGGAGTGACGCAAAAAAAGAGCCGTCGTCCCCGCGCAGGCGCGGGAGTGACGCACAAAGAGCCGTCGTCCCGGCGCAGGCCGGGACCCAATCTGCAGTGTCGAGAGAAATCGCGCCCCGGCCTGCTCCGATCACATGCCCTTGAACAGATGCGCGTACAGCCGGCTGACCGTGACCTGCTCGGGCCGGCCACGCAGCGTCAGGTACACCTTGCCCGACTCATGGCGCCGCGCCTGTGTGATGCATCTTGCCTGCACGATGGTGCCGCGATGCACCTGCCAGAAGCGCTCGCCATCCAGTTGCGGCAGCAACTCGCGCAGCGACATGCGGATCACGTGCTCCTTGTCCGCCGTGACCACGCGCACGTACTTGTCGGCGGCCTCCAGGTAGATCACTTCGTCGACCGGCACCACGTGGACCACGCTGCCGATCTGCGCCTGGATCACCTGCAAGCGCGGCTGCGCTGCTGGCGCCACTTGCGCCAGGAGTGCGCGCAGCTGCTCCAGTCCTTGCTGTGCGGCGGCGGGTGCCGCCTGCCGTTGCGCCAGGCGTGCCTGCACGCGCGTGATGCACTCGCCCAGCCGCGCCGGGTCCACCGGCTTGACCAGGTAGTCCACCGCCTGCGCCTCGAACGCCTGCAGCGCGAATTGCTCGTAGGCCGTGACGAACACGAACAGCGGCAGTGGCACCTCGGCCGGCCAGTCTTCGACGATTGCCTGTGCGGCCTCTAGTCCGGTGTGCCCCGGCATGCGGATGTCGAGGAAGCAGACCTGCGGTCGAAGCGCCAGCGCCTGGCCAATGGCGCTCGTGCCATCGTCCACCCGCGCGACGATGCGCAGCGCCGGCCAGCGCGCGGCGAGTTCGGTGGCGAGCCACTGCGCCAGCAGTGGTTCGTCCTCGGCAATCAGGGCAGTGGGTGTCATGCAGTGGCTGCGATCGGTTGCTGCAAGGGGAGGATGACTGTCGCGACGGTGCCGCCTTCAGCATCGTTGGGCGGCGCCAGCGTGAGCGAGGCCGCTGCACCGTAGAGCGTGTGCAGGCGGCGGCGCACCTGCTCCACACCAAAGTGAGAACCGCCGGCAGCGTAATGGTCTGACAGGCCCACACCGGTGTCGCGCACGACCAGACGCAGGCTGCTGCCGTCCTGCGCGGCGTGCACCGCGATACGACCGGGGCCGACCTTCGGCTCCAGCCCATGGCGGATGCAGTTTTCCACCAGCGGTTGCAGCAACAGCGGCGGCACGGCCACCTCGCGCAGCGCAGCGGGCAGGTCGAGCGCGACCTGCAGGCGCTGGCCCATGCGCACGCGCATCAGCGCCAGGTAATCGTCCAGCCGCGCGAACTCCTGCGCCAGCGGATGCGCTTCCGTGCGGGTACCGGCCAGCGTGGCGCGCAGGAAGGCGATCAACCGGTCGAGCATCTGCTGCGCCGCCTGCGGCTCGGAGCCGATCAGGATGCGCAGGTTGGCGAGCGTGTTGAACAGCATGTGCGGCTCAAGCTGGGCCTGCAGCAGCTTCAGTTGGTACTCGGCTGCCTCGCGCTGTGCCACCTGCGCCTGCACGCGGCTGCGCACCAGCCGGTCGCCCAGCGTGCCCACCACCAGCGCGACCACGGTGCCAGCCAGGGAGAACGCAAAGGTCAGGCGCACCGCGGTGCTGTCCCACCGGCTCAGGCTGATGGATTTGTAGCCGGTCACCAGATCTCCGATGGCAATTCCGGCAGTGGGGCCGACCAGCGCGGCCACCAGTGCAATCGACACGAGTTGCAGGATGCTGAACTGCGTTGTTGCGGCCGCAGGGTCGATGGGTGGGGCGCGGCGCGCCTGCCAAGAGCGCACGACTGCCTGGCCACCAGCGACGACGGCCCAGCAACACAGGCTGATTGCGAGCGAGTAGCTGAACTTGACCAGGAAACCGCGGCCACCGAGCGCCGTGAGCAGCAGGGCAACCGCCAGCGCGATTGCCAGCGTGGTGGCCAGGTCGCGTCGAAGCGCAGCGATTGCTGATGCCGGCTTTCGCTGCGCGGGAGCCGCAGGCAGGAGGGGAGCAGTCATTTGCACAGTGTGCGGTCAACCGGCAGCGTCGTCATGCCTGACAGCATCGGCGCCGGCCGCCGCATTGCGCCAGTCGCCTGCGACAAGACGCCGTGGTGCGGCGCGAAGTGATTGTGGCGGACGACGGGCAGAGTGCGAAGCGTGAACCGTTGTTCAAGCCGGGCAAGAGCATGTCTTTGATCGTGCCGTCTCAATCAGCCAGCCCGACAAAGGGCACGATGTCCCAAAGGATGTGCGCAAAGACCGGAGGCCAGAGCTGTCGGTAGCGCAGCCAGTACAGCGCGAGGACCAAGCCGAAGACCCCAACCCATAAGGCCGCAGTCGGCCCCTGGTAAAGGTGATAGGAAACCCGGACCAGCAGAGGCACTCCAAGCGCGATGGATGCGCCGTGGCGGCGCAGTCCGTCCGTCAGTACCGCGAGAAGAAAGACTTCTTCAAACGGCCCGTTCACCATGGCCAGAAGAATGATCGCTCCTAGCGACAGACGCGACTCTTCCAACATCTGCTGCGCGGGTGCCATGCCCTCCGGCCCAAACGGCAAAGTGATGATGTTGGCGCCGAGTGCTGCAACAAAGGCGAGAATCACGCCAACGACACAGCCGCGCAGGGTCGGGTGTGGCAGAAGCGGCGCAAGCTCATAGCCGCGCGCTCGCAGAATCAGCAGGGCTGTGGTCGCGAGCACCAGTTCAGTGAATACGAGCGCGTAGATTCCGGCGTCGGTAAAGGCTGACGACGGAAAGCCGTTGGCGACTGCGTCTATCGAGCCGGCGATCGGCACGGCGAAGCAAACCGCAATGACCGCGAGAACCTCGCCTGCTGTCAGGCCAGCTTCGTCGATGCGGCGCCTGGCACCCACACTTACCGCTTCGCCTGCCCCGACACGCGCCGGTACACCGGCCCCCAGATCGGGTGGCCGATCTCGGCGTCGGTCAGCAGGAACCTGGGGTCGGCGGCGATGGCGTTGCGAAACTGCTGTTCGCACTCGACCAGCCGGTTGAAGGCGCAGGCGATGAACGCGAGGTACTTGTGGGCGATGGCGGTGTCGCGCGGATCGCGCAACTGCTGCAGCAGCGCCGTGCGGAACGACTGCTCGGCGCGCTCGAAGCTGCCGTCTTCATAGGCGCGCAGCGCGTTGATGAGGGCGCGTTCGGCCGGCCGCTGATACAGAAGCACGATGCTGTCTGTGCTCGGCAGGCTCGCCGGCGCACTCGGCACCAGGCTCTGACAGCCCGCCAGCAGTGCCGCCAGTGCGGCGATCACCGCCGCGCGTGCAGCGGGAGCGCCACGGGCGACAATTGATCGGCCGATGGCAGATGCGCGGGTCACGGTCGACGCCGGACTTGCTTGTGTTGCCGTGGGCACGGGGCCCTCTATTCGAAGCTGTGCTTGATCTGCAACGGCTTGGCCGGGTCGATGTCCACCTGCGCGGTCACCGCGGCCGATTCGCCATTGGTCTTGTTATAGCGGATTTCAACCGCATGGCGCCCGGCTGGCAAGCGCAACTCGGTCATAGGTGGACTGACACCCATGGGCTTGCCATCGACGATCACCTCGCCCCAGGGCACCACCGACAACAGCAGCACACCTTGCCCGACCGGTGCCGCCACCGGCGCCACGGGTTCGGTCACCGCCACGGGCGGGGCCACCTTCTTGCCCGCGAAAGTAGCCAGCAGCATGGCGAGCACGATCGCCGCCACCACGAACAAGCCAACCGCACCCATGGCAGCCGGATTCCTGCGCAGCCACGGCAAGGCCTGCGTCTTGAGCGTTTGCAGCAGCGGCGCTGCTTTTTCCTCGTTGGCGCCCTGCGCGGCACGCAGCGTGGTGCGCAAGGTGGCGTCCTTGCGCCCGCTTGGGGCTGCGGCGGCGCTCGATGCCGCCACCCGTGCCAACTCGGCCGGCACCTCCATGCGCACGGTCTTCAAGCCGCCGAGCGAGCGCGGACGCTCCGGCTCGACGGTCCTGGTGAGGATTTCGTTCGGCCGCCCGGCAGTGGGCGGGTACGGCACGCTTTGCTCTGTGGCCGCTTCACGCGGCGGTGCGGCCAGAGGAATGCCGAGTGTTGCTGGCGCCACATTGTCCTTGCGCGCGTTCCAGATGAAGGCGGTGAGGCCATCGCGCAGGTCGCCCGCCGAGCGCTGCGCGCGGCCGGGAGCCGGGTCGAGCGTGTCGTCGATCAGGCGTCCGAACGCCGGCGGTATCTCGGGTCGCAGCGAGGCCAGCGGTGCCGGCTGCGGACCCGGCGCCCGCCCGGCAACCATCATGTACACCAGCGCAGCGACGCACTTCACGTCGTGGCCGCGCATGTCCTCGGTCAGCTCGTTCTGGAAGTACGGCAGCAGCTTCTCGGTCCGGTGCAGCGCGTCGTCGCCGCCAGTGCCGTTATCGATCCAGCCGCCAAAGCCCTCGACCTTGGGCACGCCATCGGCCTGCAGCAGCACGTGCGACGGTCCCAGGTGCCCGTGCGGCACATCCTGCGAGTGCGCGTGCTCGATCGCATCAGCCACGCGCGCGCCGATCGAGGCCACATGCACCAGTTGCGGCCGCCAGCCGGAGGCGATCAACTCGCTCAGCGGCCGCCCGTTGACGCGCTCGATCGCCAGATAGCCCAGGTGATTGAGCCGCCCGGCCTCGAACACTGTGACGATATGCGGGTGGTTGAGCTTGCCGGCGGCCTGCGCCTGACGGCCGAAGGCTTGCTCCAGCGGCGCGATCTGCGCCTCTTCGTTGTGCCCCGCGTCCGACGGCGGCGGCAGGTGCACCACCTTGAGCACGACTTCGCGGTGCATCACCGGGTCAAGCGCGAGATAGATGGTGGTCGATGCCTCGCGCCGCAGTTCGCGCGTGAGCGAGTAGCGGGCGAACTGCCGGGGCTGGGGGACGATGCTGTCGTTCATGAGGGCCAGCGCAGCCTAGAGAAGCGACCGGCCGCGGCCAATCGGCCGATCGGTTGGCTGCTGCAGGCGCCTGCGAGGGACAACCTGCATTGTCAGAAGCGGTGCTGCAAGGAGACCGTCTGCCCCGGCTTGACTTCCACGCGCGCGCGAAACGGTGGTGCTGCGCCGTTGCGAACTTCGATCTGATACACGCCGGGGGCCAGCTGCAACCGCGCCAGGGGCGGCGACACGCCGCGCGAGGCGCCGTTGACCAACACCTCGCCCCAGGGCGCCATTGCAAGCAGCACCGTGCCATCGCCGGTGGCCGGTGCGGCAGCAGTCAACGCAGGTGCCGCCGGGCGCGGCGGGCGCGCTTCGGGCCTGGCGGTGCGCGCCGGCTCGGCTGCCCGTTGCTGCACGGCTGCGGCATTGGTGCCTTCTGCGCCGGCAGGACGTTCAACGACCACGGGCGTGACCGTCACGGGCGCCGGCGCAGTGGGGCTCGCGGCGACTGCAGTCGCTGCTACTGCAGCAGCGGTCTCTGACCCCGCTGTGCCAGCGGCCACGACCACCGGTGTCTGCACCGCCGGGCGCCGCAGCGCCAGCACCACCACGATTGCCACTGCAGCGAAGCCGATTGCCAACAGCGCACGCCCAGCCGGTGTCTGCCACATCGACTTCGGGGTCGGTGCGCGATTGACCGGAGCAGGTGCCGCCACAGTGCCGCCGAGCACGCCCGACAGTGCGTTCAAGGCGTTGCGCAGCTCACCGGCTGTTTGGTAGCGCTGCTCGACGTCCTTGGCCAGTGCCTTCTCGATGATCGTCACCAGCGCCTGCGGCACATCGGAGCGCAGTTCGCGCAGCGGCCTGGGCGTGTCGGCAATCACCTGCGCCAGCGTTTCCTCGATGTCCTTGCCATCGAAGGCGCGGCGGCCGCCAATCAGCTCGTACAGGATGGCGCCGAGGGAGAAGATGTCGCTGCGCGGATCGAGCTTGCGGCCCAGCGCCTGCTCGGGCGACATGTAATTGGGCGTGCCGATGAGCTGGCGCTTGTGGGTGGCGTCGGCCTCGGCCAGCATGGGCAGCGCTACGCCGAAGTCGAGCACCTTGGGCTTGCCATCGCGCAGCAGGAAAATGTTGGACGGCTTGATGTCGCGGTGAATGAGCCCGCGCTTGTGCGCGTAATGCACGGCGTCGGCCACGCGGGCCATCAGCGAGGCAGCCTGGCGTATGGGCATCTGCTAGCCGGTGGCCAGTACGTCGTGCAGGTCGCGCCCAGTCAGGCGCTCCATGGTGATGTAGGCCAGCACATCGGTCTTGCCGGCGTCGAACACCGTGACGATGTGCGGGTGGTTCAGGCCGCCCGCGGCCTTGGCCTCGTTGAGAAAATTGGCCTCGAGCTGCGCGCGGAAATAGGCGTCAGAGCCCAGCGGGATGGCCTTGATCGCCACCTCGCGGTTAAGCACCGGGTCCTGGGCGCTGTAGACGACACCGTTCGAACCGCGCCCAATTTCGTCGCGGATCACGAAGCGGCCCGTCGATTCCGGCGGCGTCGGCAGCATGGCCGACGGCTCGGTGGGCAGCGTGGCTAGCGTAGGCAGCTTCAACGGCGCGCGATTATGGCACTCGCCGCGCCCGTGCCTTAGAGGGAAATTCGAGGTTCTTGTCGCCCTGTACGCGTTGATCGCCGTTTGCCAGCGGGCGGCCAAGCTCCCGCGCCGCTCCCGCACAGTGCCGGCGCCGCGTGCAAGCTGCGCCCAACGCAAACGCCGCCCGCGACACCGGTCACTCGGGAGTGTTCGCCGCGCCCGCTGGGCCCAGCGGCTTGATTCGAAAGTCACCAGGTTCCCGCCTGCGCGGGAACGACGGGTCGGGTGTTTTGTCTGTCGCCGAGGCCCAATCGACCACTAGGCGCGGGCAAACACGATCGCCTCGCGCCGCAGCAGCAGCGCCTGCACCACCAGGCACACCACGCCAAGGCCGAGGCAGATCAGGCCCGGAATCAGCAGGTCGGGGGTTGCCAGCGACTCGCCGCGCAGCGCCTTCATCAGCACCGTCAGCTGTGCGACCGAGGGCACGAAGAGCTGCCACAGCGCGTCGCGCTGCGACACGAAGATCGGCACGATGGCGGCAAACTGCACCGACATCGCGATGTAGCTGACATAGGTCTGCGCTTCCTTGTGGCTGCGGCCGAAGGTGGCCGCCAGCATGTTGACGGCCGCCATCAGCGCCGCAAAGGGCAGCAGCACGACGCAGAAAATGCCCACTTCGCGCCACTGCAACTGCATCAGCGCCGACAAGGTCTCGCTCGAAATGAAGCGCATCGATATGAGAAAAC
>JBIIZX010000168.1:0-7323 GCA_044346055.1 Burkholderiaceae bacterium
GTCGATCTTGTCTTGCGTACACTTTGGCATCGGCGATCCTCGGTTGTCTGCAGGCCTCGTTCTCCTCTGACAACGCGCGTAAGCACGTGGCCGCTGACCTCATACTGGTGAAATATCCGGGCTAGGTTTGCTCAACGCGCATGACCTGGTGTAGCTTACGAGCTACATCAAGGCAAGATGATCCTGACGGATGATCGTTGCAGAGCGATCACCTTGGGCGCGGCCGACTGATCGGATGTGGTGAGCGGCCTGCCCGCCTACATATTCGGATAGTTCGGCCCGCCGCTGCCTTCCGGCACGACCCAGATGATGTTCTGCATCGGGTCCTTGATGTCGCAGGTCTTGCAGTGCACGCAGTTCTGGAAGTTGATCTGGAACTTGTCGTTGCCCGCGGCATCCTTCACGTACTCGTACACCGCGGCCGGGCAGTAGCGCGCCTCGGGGCCGGCGTACTTGAGCAGGTTGACGGACACGGGGATGGTCGGATCCTTGAGTGTCAGGTGCGAAGGCTGGTTTTCTTCGTGGTTGGTGTTCGACAGGTACACCGACGACAGCTTGTCGAAGGTGATCTTGCCGTCCGGCTTGGGGTAGTCGATCGGCTGGCACTGCGCCGCGGGTTTGAGCTTCTCAAAATCGGCCTTGCTCCGGTGCAGCGTCCACGGTGCCTTGCCACGGAACACGATCTGGTCGACGCCGAACATGAAGGCGCCAAATTTCAGCCCCTTGTCGAGCCACGGCTTGAAGTTGCGCGCGCGATAAAGCTCGTCGTGCAACCAGGATGCTTCAAACGCGGCCGGATACGCCTCGAGCTCGTCCAGTGCGCGTCCTTTGGCCAGCGCGGCCACGGCGGCCTCGGCCGCCAGCATGCCGCTCTTGATCGCGGCATGCGAGCCCTTGATGCGCGGCGCGTTGAGAAACCCGGCGTCGCAACCGATCAGCGCGCCACCCGGAAACACGAGCTTCGGAATGCTCTGCCAGCCGCTGGCGTTAATGGCGCGTGCGCCATAGGCCACTCGCTTGCCGCCCTCGAGATACTTGCTGATCTCCGGGTGCATCTTCCAGCGCTGAAACTCGAGAAACGGTTCGAGATACGGGTTCTCGTAACCCAGGCCCACCACCAGGCCGAGCGAGACCTGGTTGTTCTCGAAGTGATACATCCAGCCGCCGCCGTAGGTGGCGTTATCCAGCGGCCAGCCGGCGGTGTGGATCACCAGCCCCTGCTTGTGCTTGGCCGGATCGATCTCCCAGACTTCCTTGATGCCGGTTCCCCAGGTTTGCGGATCGCGGCCTTCCATGAGTTTGAAGCGCGCCAGCAGTTGCTTGCCCAAGTGGCCGCGTGCGCCTTCGGCGAAGAAGGTGTACTTGCCGATCAGCTCCACACCCGGCTGAAAGTTCTCGGTTGGTTGGCCGTCCTTGCCCACGCCGAGGTTGCCAGTGGCCACACCGCGCACCGCGCCCTTGCTGTCGTACAGAATCTCGGCTGCCGCAAAGCCCGCGAAGACTTCGACGCCGAGCGCTTCGGCCTGCTGTCCGAGCCAGCGCACCACGTTGACCAGGCTCACCACGTAGCAGCCGTCGTTGTGAAAGCACTGCGGCAGCAGCGCCGCCGGCGGGGCGCTGGCGCCGCCTTCGTTCAGGAACAGGAAGCGGTCCTCGCTCACCGCTGCATGGATCGGCGCGCCGCGCTCTTTCCAGTCAGGAAACAGCTCGTTCATCGCGATCGGATCCATCACGGCACCGGACAGGATGTGTGCGCCGAGCTCGGAGCCTTTTTCCAGCACACACACGCCGATTTCTTTGCCGTGCTGCTGTGCCAGTTGCTTGATGCGGATGGCGGCCGCCAGCCCCGCTGGCCCGCCGCCAACGACGACGACGTCGTACTCCATGGACTCGCGTGCGGCGCTGCTGTCGGTCATCGACTTGTCTCCGATGTTCTGTGCCGTGGCCAAGGCAAATGCCGGGCCAGAGAGTGAAATTCTAGTGGCCTATGATCGCCGCACGACTGGAGGAATGTCTCGATGAAGACAGATCTGAGGGAAAAGATCGCGCTGGTGACCGGCGCGTCGAGCGGGCTTGGCGCCCAGTTCGCCCGGGTGCTGGCGGCCAATGGGGCGCAGGTGATCCTGGCGGCCCGCAGAGTGGAACGCCTGCAGGAGTTGCGCGCGGAGATCGAATCGCAAGGCGGTGCGGCTGATGTGGTGGCGCTGGATGTCTCCGACCTGGAATCGATCGCAGCGGCGATCGCCAAGGTGGAAGCTGAAAACGGCCCGATCGACATCCTGGTCAACAACGCCGGCGTGTCGACCGTCGCGCGGCTCACCGACGTGACGGCCGTGGATTACGACTTCATGTTCAACACCAACGTGAAGGGCGCTTTTTTCGTGGCGCAGGAAGTGGCCAAGCGCATGATCGGCCGCGCCAAGCAGCAGCAGAACTTTCGCGGTCGCATCGTGAATATTGCCTCGGTGGCGGCCTTCAAGGTGCTGTCGCAAATTGGCGTGTACTGCATGACCAAGGCGGCTGTGGTGCACATGACCCGCGCCCAGGCGGCCGAGTGGGGCCGTTATGGCATCAACGTCAACGCAATCTGCCCCGGCTACATCCGCACCGAGATCAACGACACTCACTGGGACACCGAAGCCGGCCAGAAGCTCGTCAACATGCTGCCGCGCAAGCGCATCGGCGAGCCGAATGATCTCGATTCATTGCTTCTGATGCTGGTGGCCGATGAGTCGCAGTTCATCAACGGCGCGATCGTGACGGCGGATGATGGGTTGAGCGTGACCTGAGGCTGACGTGAGCTGGCGTGAGTAATGCGCCGGGGCCGCGCTGGGGCGCAACGCCGCAGGCGTTCGTACAGCAAGATGCCACCATGGCATCCGGGGACAGGGGGGCTTCGAAGTGAAGGAGTACCAGCTAGAGATTCCGTTGCGCTGGGGCGACATGGATGCCATGTCGCACCTGAACAACGTCATGTATTTCCGCTTGATGGAAGAGGCGCGGATCCAGTGGTTTGCCGCGCTCGGCTTCAATACGCTGCCGGTCGGCGAGGCGCCGATCCTGGCGCATGCGGCGTGTGACTTCGTCAAGGCGATGACCTACCCCGGCATTGCACTGGTCAGGCAGATCGTGACGCGGGTGGGGCGATCGAGCGTGGAGATGTCGATCGTGATCGAGCGCACCGACGAACCGGGGGTCGCGTACGCAACCGGCCGCACCGTTATCGTCTGGTACGACTACAGCACCGGCAAGTCGGCAGCCTGGCCGGAAACGGTGCGCGCGCGCATTGACTGAGCGCACGGCGCTTTACAGCGTCCGCCATGGGCGGGTAACTTCCGGCCATGACACCGCCTCGCATCAACGCGAAGGCGCGTGCGAACCCAAGGAGGAGAGTCATGAATCGTCGTCGCTGGATCTCCAGCATCAGTCGCCCTGCGCTGGCATTCGGCGCTCTCGTCGCTTTCGGTGCCATCGGCAGCACTGTGCTCGTCGCACCCGCAGCGGCGCAGGACATCAAGTTCTTCCGCATTGGCACGGGCGGCACCGCGGGGACGTACTACCCGGTCGGCGGCCTGATTGCCAACGCCATTTCGAACCCGCCGGGTTCGCGTGCCTGCAACGAGGGTGGCAGCTGTGGCGTGCCGGGACTGGTGGCCTCCGCCGTGGCCTCCAATGGTTCGGTTGCCAATATCAATGCAATTGGCGGCGGCACCATGGAGTCCGGCTTCACGCAGTCGGACGTCGCCTACTGGGCCTACACGGGTACGGGCGTGTACGAGGGCAAGACCAAGGTGCCGCAGCTGCGCCTGATTGCTAATCTGTATCCGGAAAGCATTCACCTGGTGGCGCGCAAGGGCGCCAATATCCGCGGCGTGGCGGACTTGCGTGGCAAGCGCGTGTCGCTGGATGAGCCGGGCTCTGGCACGCTGGTCGACGCCCGCATCATCATGGCCGCCTTCGGCATCACGGAAAAGGACATCAAGCCCGAGTACCTGAAGCCCAACCAGGCCGGTGACAAGCTGCGTGACGGCGGGCTCGATGCCTTCTTCTTCGTCGGCGGCTTTCCGGCCGGTGCCATCGCGGAGCTGGCGGCCAGCGGTGCCGGCATCGAACTGGTGTCGATCACAGGCCCCGAGATCGACAAGATGCGCCAGCAGTACGGCTTCTTTCAGAACGACACGATCCCGGCCAACACCTACAAGGGTGTGAACGAGGTCAAGACCCTTGCCGTTTGCGCGCAGTGGGTCACGTCCGAGAAAGTGGACGCTGCACTCGTCTACGAGATCACCAAGGCGCTGTGGAACGCCAACACCCGCAAGCTGCTTGATTCGGGCCATGCCAAGGGCAAGGCGATCACGCGCGAGAGCGCGGTGGCCGGTGCCGGCATCCCGTTTCATCCGGGTGCCGAGAAGTTCTACAAGGAGCAAGGTCTGCTGAAGTAAGCGTCAGGTGCTTTGACCTGAGCCTCAGGGCCGGCCTTGTTGCCGGCCCTTTTTCATTCCGCTGCATTTGTGAAAGCCGTTCATGGCCAGCACAGCACCGATAGCCACCACCATCGACGACGCCAAGGTGCAGGAACTCGAGGAGAAATTCGACCCCGAGATGCGGTTCCGCCCGGCGCTGCCGCCGGCCAGCGTGATCATCAAGTGGCTGCTGATCACGCTGTCGGTCTTCCACTACTACACCGCGGGCTTTGGCCTGTTGCGCGAGACCACGCATCGCGGCATTCACCTGGCCTTCGTGCTGGCGCTCATCTTCCTGGTGTTTGCGTTCAGCAAGAAAGGGCAGGGCGTGCAGCGCACACCCTCGTGGCTGGCGCCGGGCGGAGTGCCGCTGGTGGACTGGCTGCTCGGTGTGTGCATCGCTGTGTCGGTGCTGTACATCCCCTACGTATTCGACGACCTGGCGTTTCGCGTCGGCAATCCGGACACGCTCGATGTGGTGATGGGCTCGGTGCTCGTGATCCTGCTGCTGGAGGCAACCCGCCGCTCGATGGGCTGGCCGCTGCCGATCATCGCGGTGGGCTTCATGCTGTATTCGCTGTTTGGCGCATCGATGCCCGGGCTGCTGCGCCATAGCGGCAACGACTGGCCCCAACTCGTCAACCACCTCTACCTCACGAGCCAGGGCATCTATGGCATCGCGGTGGGGGTGGTGGCGACCTACGTCTTTCACTTTGTGCTCTTTGGCGTGCTGGCCACCAGGATTGGCCTCGGCCAGCTCTTTCTCGACGTCGCCTCGGCAGTGGCGGGCCGGTATGCAGGCGGACCGGCCAAGGTCTCGGTGTTCGGCTCGGCGATGTTTGGCACGCTCAGTGGCTCATCGGTGGCCAACGCGGTGACGGTGGGCTCGCTCACCATCCCGATGATGATCCGCGTTGGCTACCCGCGGCACTTCGCTGCTGCGGTCGAGGCCACGGCATCGACCGGCGGACAAATCACGCCGCCCGTCATGGGCGCGGCGGCGTTCCTGATGATCGAGTTCCTCGGGCTGCCCTACCAGACGATCATCATCGCGGCGATCGTGCCGGCGTTCATGCACTTCTTCGGCGTGTTCATGCAGGTGCACTTCGAAGCCAAGCGCAGCGGGCTGCGCGGGCTCACCGCCGAAGAGTTGCCCGACCTGCGCGACAGCTTCCACCGCCGCTGGCCCACGATCATCCCGCTGGTGCTGCTCATCACCATCCTGATGAGCGGCTTCACGCCATATCTGGCGGCCTTCGTCGGCATTTCCTCCTGCCTGATTGTCGGCCTCACCACGCGCGAGAAGGGTGTCACCGCGCGCGGCATGGCGGCCCTGGTCGTGCTGCATGCGCTGCTGTACGTGATGGTGGCGCGCGTGTTTGGCGACTGGGAGTCGATTGCGCTGTTCCTTGCCACGGTGGCTGCCACGCCGTTCGTGCTGCGCGCACTCGGCATCGAAGGCCGCATCGCGCTGCCGGTGGTGACCGAGACCCTGGAAACCGGGGCCAAGTACGCGCTGGCGGTGGGCGCGGCCGCGGCCACCGTGGGCATCGTGATCGGTGTCGTCACACTGACGGGCGTGGGCTTCAAGGTCAGCTATATCATCACCGGCGCTGCTCAGACCATTGCCGGCGGTGTGACGAGTGCACTGCCGGCCGGCTGGGCCGATCCGCAGGTGGTGATGCTGCTCGCGGCACTCGTCATGACCGGGCTCGTGTGCATCCTGATGGGTTGCGGCATTCCCACCACTGCCAATTATCTGATCATGGTCACGGTGGCAGCGCCCACGCTGGTGCAGCTGGGTGTCGAGCCGATCGTTGCCAACTTCTTCGTCTTCTACTACGGTGTGCTGGCGGACATCACGCCACCAGTTTGCATCGCCGCCTATGCCGCAGCCGGGATGGCCAATGCTGATCCATTTCGCACCGGCAACACGGCGTTTCGCCTCGGACTGGGCAAGGCGCTGGTGCCGTTCGTGTTCGTGATGTCGCCGTCGCTCCTGATCGTCACCAAGGGCTTCACCTGGTACGACTTCACCGTCACCTTTGTCGGCTGCGCGCTAGGCATCGTGGCGCTCTCAGCAGCGCTATCGAACTACTTCCTGGTGCGCATGCAGTTGTGGGAACGCTGGCTCGCGGTGCTCGGTGCCTTGTTGCTGATCGCGCCCGGGCTCAAGCCCACGCTTTACGGACTGGCGCTGGTCGCGCCCATCGTGATCCGTCACGTGATGGCGATGCGCAAACCGCCGCCGCTGGCGGCCACGCCGTAGAATGCTGCGACGCACTCGGACTCTGCTGACAGTGGAGTGCCGCGGCAAATCGAGCGATCGACGCAAGGAGAGCGACGCAGCATGAACAAGATCTTTCCATCGGCGGCAGCGGCACTGGCCGACGTCGCTAAGGACGGCCAGATGGTGGCCGTCGGCGGCTTTGGCCTGTGCGGGATTCCGGAGGCGTTAATCGCCGCGCTGCGCGACACGGGCGTGAAGAACCTCACTTGTGTCAGCAACAACGCGGGCGTCGATGGTTTTGGCCTCGGCCTGCTGCTGGCCACGCGCCAGATCAGCAAGATGATTTCGTCCTATGTGGGCGAGAACAAGGAGTTCGAGCGGCAGTTCTTGTCGGGTGAACTGCAACTGGAATTCACGCCGCAAGGCACGCTGGCCGAGCGCATGCGCGCGGGCGGCGCCGGCATTCCGGCGTTCTTCACCAAGACCGGCGTGGGCACGGTCGTTGCCGAGGGCAAGGAAGTGCGCGAGTTTGACGGCGCCAAGTACGTGATGGAGCGCGGCATCCGCGCCGACATCGCCCTGGTCAAGGCGTGGAAGTCGGACAAGCAGGGCAATCTCGTGTTCCGCAAG
>JBIIZX010000169.1:0-7317 GCA_044346055.1 Burkholderiaceae bacterium
CGCGGCCGACGGCAAGAACGCCAATGAGCTGACCAGCCAGGCGCTGACCGACATCGGCCGCGCACCGACGTTTTATGACTGTCTGGTCGAGGTTGAACGCTGTACGTGAACCTGAGTCGGTGGGAGAGGGCAGCGGTGAGAACGTAATGAAGCGCCTCGTTGCAATCGGGTGCTCCCGCGTGATGAAGTGCTCCTTCGTGATGAAGTGCTTCGTCGTGATGCAGCACGTTGTGATCAAACGCGTCAGAACGCCGTGGCCGCAACGCAGCTAGACCTGCACAAGCGGGTGGCTGCTGGTTTGCAGCGGCGCCTTGCGGGCCACGGTGCTGTGCGCACGATCCAGACCCACATCTCGACCGTGCTGCTGGCCGGTGCGGACGCCTACAAGCTCAAGAAGCCCGTGGCGCTCGGCTTCCTCGACTTCTCCACACTCGCTGCGCGCCGTCAGGCGTGCGAGGACGAGCTGCGGTTGAACCGGCGCACCGCGCCCGGGTTGTATCTCGATGTGGTGCCGATCATCGGGACGCCCGAGGCGCCGATGCTCGGCGCGCCGGACGCCCCTGCGGCCGACGTGATCGACTACGCCGTGCACATGCGGCGCTTCGATGAGACGCAGGTGCTCGACAGCCTCGCGCAGCGTGGCGCGCTGCCGCTGTCGCTCATGGCGCCGCTCGGGCGTGCGGTGGCGCAGCTGCATGCACAGGCCGCGGTGGCGCCGCTCTCGGCGGGCTACGGCACGGCCGAAACCGTGCGTCGCTGGACGGCCGGCACCATCACAGCGCTGCGCGAGCACACGCTGGCCGCGGCCGACCGGGCGCGGCTCGACGCGCTGGCGCTGTGGTGCGAGGCGCAGGAGCAGCGCTACGGCGCGTTGATCGAGACGCGCCGCCGCCAAGGGCGGGTGCGCGAGTGCCACGGCGACCTGCACCTGGGCAATTTCGTGTTGCTCGAGGGTGCGCCGTTGCTCTTCGACGCGCTGGAGTTCAACGCGGAGCTGCGTTTCATCGACGTGATGAGCGACGTGGCCTTCCTGTGGATGGACCTCGCTGATCACGACCTGCCCATGCATGCGGCGCACGTGCTCGACGGCTGGCTGGAAGAGTGTGGCGATGCCGACGGCCTGCCGCTGCTGCGCTACTTTGCCGTCTACCGCGCACTGGTGCGCGGCTATGTGGCCCTGCTGCGCGCCCAGCAGCCTGACGTGCCGGTGGTCGGCCGCGTGCGCGAGCACACGAGCTTTGCCCACTACCTCGCGCTGGCCGAGCGGTTGCAGGTGCCGCAGCCGACCCTGGTCGTCATGACCGGGCTGTCGGGTTCGGGCAAATCGACGATCGCGGCCATCCTGGCCGAGCGTCTGGGCGGCGTGCGTGTGCGCTCGGACGTCGAGCGCAAGCGGCTGGCGGGAATCGACTGGCGCAGTGCGGCCGCGAGCGCGCCGCAGCTTTACTCGGCTGAGATGACAGCGCGCACCTACGCCCGGCTGCAGCAGGTGGCCGACGCAGCGCTCAGTGCGGGCGTGCCCGTCGTGGTCGACGCGGCGTCGTTGCGCGCCCATGAGCGGCGCGCCCTGATCGGTCTCGCCAAGTCCTCCCATGTTGGCGCCGTGACCGTCGAATGCACCGCGCCGCTCGACATCCTGCGCCATCGCGTGGCGCAACGCGCCGAGCGCGGCGTCGATCCCTCGGACGCCACCGTTGCCGTGCTTGAGTCGCAATTGCAGTGGCGCGAGCCGGCTTCGGCCGACGAAAGCGCGCACTGGATGCAGATGGACACGGCGGCAGCGGAGGCGACGCAACGCGCTGCTTGTGACGCGGTGCTGGCGCGCCTTGGCGCTTGATGCAGTTGTTCAGCGCGCGTTCTTCGCAGCGTCAATGCGCTCCTGCGATGATGGGTGCGTCCCGAGATAGCTGGGACCGTCCTGCCGTACCTTCGTGCGCTGTTGCATCGCTTCAAGGGCTTCGCCAAACGCCGCGGGCGACGAGCCGGACTTTCTGAGCAGCGCAAAGGCGAACGCGTCGGCTTCACGCTCTGCGTCACGCGAGTGGGCCGCCGTGAGCAAGCCTGATGGCATCTCCGCCGCTGCTTTGCTGACGAGGCTGTCATCATGCAAAACCGCGCCGATCACCAAGGCGAACCCTGCTCGGCTGAGCACGGAACGCGCAGCGTGCCGTTGCTGCACGTGCCCAAGCTCATGCGCGAGCACGGCGTCGAGCCTCGGTGTTACGCCAAGCGCTTCCACCAGTTCGTCGGTGACTATGACAATGCGGCCCGGCAGCGCGAATGCGTTGGGCCCGAGACTGTTACTGGCGCGAAAGATGATCCGTGCCCCATCAAGCTCGGCAAGCTCGGCCAGTGCCGAGAATCTCCCCGCGATTTTGATCTGCTGCTTGCCTTCGAGTGTGCTCGGCTTGAGTACGACGGCGTCCAGTCGGCGTAGCAGTTCGGTGCCGAGCCGTATCTCCGCCGACCACGGGATGACGGCGCCAGCGACGTCCGCTGCCTTTGGGACAATCCAGCCCGACAGCAATATGACGAGTGCAATTGCACCAAGGAGTGCGGCAGCCGCGGTGCGCCAGGAGGGGAGTCGATGCTGCGCCCGGCCGCCGGCGAGGACCTCAGGCACCAGTGCGTGCAGGTCGGACGCGCTCCGCAGGACCGCGTAGCCACCGAGCGGGGCGCCAAGCACAGGTTTTGGTGCGGTGACGTCGGTCAACAACAGCATGTTCGAAACCTGGATGACCACGTCGGGACGACCGACCGTGTGCACGAGCAGCGTTTCAGCCGCGCGCTCGAGCTGCGCGCTCTGCGTCTGCGCGCTTTGGCCGTCAAACCACAAAATGGCTCGTGTCGTCATCTGCCGACCTGCTCTGTTAAAGGGAGAGATCGAGGTTGAGGGCTTCAGCCACCGATTGGCCCAGGGCGGTGTGACCGCGCCTTGGCGCCGGCGTTGTCGCGGCGAAACCCGGCTTCAGGTACACGGTGGTGTGGCGGCATCTCAGGGCAATCGTGGCAATACGGCGCCACAGAGCGGCAAGGCCAAGTGTGGCGACGAGCCAAAGTGCGTTCCACATATAAAGCGTCGCCAGCTTCTCAGGCGGGAGCGAACTGCGAAATCTGATCTGGTCGCCGATGTCCAGTCGATGCAGCGCCAAGTTGAATCGTCTCCCCCGGGCGTAGCCAGTACCAACAGCAGCAACGAGCAGGAACGTTGCAAGCTTCACTGCTGCCGCGATGTCGGGGCCTGCGACGCTGATGGCGATGCCGCTCGCAGCGAACACGATGAAGACCAGGACAAGGAATCGCGCCCCCATGCCACGAGAATAGAGCTTGTAAAAGTCCTGCGGCGTAGCGTTCAGCCGGGCGCGCGCCACCCCGTAGCAAAGACCCTTGAAGCGCAGCTGCGTTACGGAGGCAATCGTCCACGGCCACAACAGGGCGTAGGCCAACAGCGGCATCAAGACAGCCAACAATGCGGCGGCAAAGTCGCTCGATTGAAGCCCGCTTGCGAGGGCGATTGCGACCGGCCACAGCAGTAAAGGCAGTACCGCCTTGCTTGCCTGCCAGTAGCCCGCCTCATAGTCCAGCCGCAAACCCATCCAGCTGTGGTTACGGGCGTGGAAGGAAAAAGTGCTCACCAGGAACCACGGCGCGGCAAGGATTGCAGCTGCGAGCAGCAGTGGCTGCGCGCTCGGCATCAGCTGCATCGCCGCCCATCCAGCGGCGACGAGGATCGCTGCAAGGACGCGTCCCTTGAGAATCGGCAGCGGTACCGCGTGATAGACAACCGGGACGCCTGCGATGAGCGTTCTCGAGGCCAGATAGCGGCGTTGCGCGACCGCGGCCCAGGGCGAGTAAAGCCCGAGAGAAACAAGCGTCAGGAAAAGGTTCGTGTACCAAAGCCGCGCGTACTCGGCCGCGTCGCCGTGGAATTCGACGGCGACTGCCTGGTAGTCGACAGGCGCTGGTGGCGCCGTCTCTGAGTCGAGAAGCGGGTCCGGCTCCACCAGGCCGAGTTCCCCGGTTGGATCGACTTGTCCTGGCAGCGGGTCGGCCCTGATCGGCGGCGCGTCGAATGGGTTCTTCAAGTAGTTGTCTGAAAGCTGCGCGTCGACCAAATGTACGGCAGGTGCGCCGTTCAGAGCACGCTCAAGTGGTACGTCTGGCTCCTCCGTGGCAACCCGTTCAGTGGCCGCAACTGACTGCACGCTTGCGGCGCTACTCGAACATATTGCGAACAGACAGGCAGAATCGGCGCGTGGCCTCTTTGTTTCGACGTCCCCTGAACTTCGCACGTCACGCCCTGCCGGCGTACTTCCGTGATGCCGCCCGCATTGCTTCAATTGGTGCGGTGTCGGCGGCGCTGTCCGGCTGCAGCGCCGTCGACTACTACGGCCAGGCGGTTGGCGGGCATGTGGCGTTGATGCGCGCGGCGCGGCCGATTGATGACTGGCTCAAGGATGAGAGCGCGCCCGCTGCGCTCAAGGCGCGGCTGCAGTTGGCGCGCGAGATGCGTGCGTTTGCCTCGCGTGAGCTCGGTCTGCCGGACAACGCCAGCTACACCGCCTACGCCGACCTGAAGCGCCCGGCCGTGGTGTGGAACGTGTTCGCCACGCCGGAGCTGTCGCTCGAACTGAAGACCTGGTGCTACGCACTGTTCCGTTGCGCCGGCTACCGCGGCTACTTTGACCAGGCGGCCGCCCAGCGCACTGCCGAGGAACTGCGCGCGCAGGGCTACGACGTCAACGTCGGCGCCGTGCCGGCCTACTCCACCCTCGGCTGGACCAACTGGCTGGGTGGTGATCCGCTGCTGAACACCTTCATCAACTGGCCCGAGGCGGAGCTGGCGCGGCTCATCTTCCATGAGCTCGGCCACCAGGTGCTCTACGTCAAGGACGACACGGCGTTCAACGAAAGCTTTGCCACCGCCATCGAGCGCGAAGGCGTGCGCCGCTGGATCGCGCACCGCCAGGATCCCAAACTGGCCGAGGCCTATGCGCAGTACGAGCGGCGGCGGGCCGACTTCGTTACGCTGCTGCGCGAGCATCGGGCCAAGCTTGCCGCCGCCTTCGCGCAGCCCGGCACCGATGATGAGAAGCGGGCGCGCAAGCGGCAGGTGTTTGCCGACCTGCAGGCCGCTTACCAGCGCACCAAGGCCGAGCGCTGGGGCGGTTTTGCCGGCTACGACCGCTTCTTCAACCGGGAACTGAACACCGCGCATCTGGCAGCGGTCGGTGCCTACAACGACCTGGTCCCCGCCTTTGAAGCGCTGCTGGCGCGTGAGGGCAACGACCTGCCGCGCTTCTATGCCGCCACCCGCGCACTGGCAAAGCTGCCGCGGGCCGAGCGCGATGCCCAACTGAGGGCGCTTGCTTCACCGCAACAAGCGGCCCGCTAGACGGGGGACCTTGCAGCTTGAGTTGCTTGACCGTCCTCAAAGGGCCGCAACCCGGCCTGCATCCCGGTGCACACCACGTGCCTGCAACATGCCGCGGCGCGCGCTCGGCGGCTATCATCAGATGAGCGCCGGCTGCAACTGTGCTCATCTCGTACGCGTAGCAGCCGGAAGAAGATCGAAACAAAGCAAGGAGACACAAATGGGTGCCAACGAGCCCGTCGATCGCTTTTGGGTCAAGAACTATCCCGCGGGCGTGCCGACCGAGATCGATCCCAACCAGTACAGCTCGCTCGTGCAGCTGCTCGACGAGGCGTTCAAGAAGTACGCCGCCTTGCCGGCCTACAGCTGCATGGGCGTGACCATGACCTATCGCCAGCTCGATGAGAACTCGGCCGCGATCGGCGCCTGGTTGCAGAGCCAGGGGCTGGGCAAGGGCAAGCGCGTGGCGATCATGATGCCCAACGTGCTGCAGTACCCGGTGGCGCTGGCGGGCGTGCTGCGCGCCGGCTGCACCGTGGTCAACGTCAACCCGCTGTACACGCCGCGCGAACTCGAGCACCAGCTCAAGGACTCGGGCGCCGATGCGATCTTCATCCTCGAGAACTTTGCGACCACGCTGCAGCAGGTGGCTGACAAGGTGCCGACCAAGCTCGTAGTGGTGTGCGCGATGGGCGATCTGCTTGGCTTCGCCAAGGGGTTGATCGTCAACTTCGTCGTGCGCAACGTGAAGAAAATGGTGCCGGAGTTCTCGCTTGCCAACGCGCACAAGTTCAACAACGTGCTGGCCGATGGCCTGAAGATGAACCTGAAGCCCGTGCAGGTGGGCCAGCAGGACGTGGCGTTCCTGCAGTACACGGGCGGCACCACGGGCGTGAGCAAGGGTGCGACGCTGCTGCACCGGAACATCATCGCCAATATGCTGCAGTCCGAGGCCTGGTACCAGCCGGCGCTCAAGAAGCTCAAGCCCGGCGAGTACCCGATCACCATCACGGCGCTGCCGCTGCATCACATCTTCGCGCTGACCGTGTGCGCGATGATGAGCATGCGCATCGGCGGGCACTGCGTGCTGATTCCCAATCCGCGCGACATCCCGGGCTTCGTCAAGGAACTGGCCAAGTACAAGTTCCATGTGTTCCCGGCCGTGAACACGCTGTTCAACGCACTGCTGGCCAACGAGGAGTTCAAGCGGCTCGACTTCTCGCGCCTCATTCTGTCGGCCGGCGGCGGTATGGCCGTGCAGGAGGCGGTGGCCAAGCGTTGGCTCGAAGCCACCAAATGCCCGATCGCCGAGGGCTATGGTCTGTCCGAGACCTCGCCGGTGGCCACGGCCAATCGGACCGACACCGACAAGTTCAGCGGCACCATCGGACTGCCGGTGCCGTCGACCGAGATCGTCATCCTCGATGACGACGGCAAGCGGGTGCCTTTGGGCACGGCCGGCGAGATCGCGATTCGCGGCCCGCAGGTCATGGCGGGCTACTGGCAGCGCGATGACGAGACCGCCAAGGTGATGACGCCGGACGGCTTCTTCCGCACCGGCGACATCGGCATCATGGACACCGAGGGCTACACCAAGATCGTCGACCGCAAGAAGGACATGATCCTGGTGTCCGGCTTCAACGTGTACCCCAACGAGATCGAGGGCGTGGTGGCCGGGCATCCCGGTGTGCTCGAGTGCGCCGCGGTGGGCGTGCCAGACGAGTACGCCGGCGAGGCCGTGAAGCTCTTTGTCGTCAAGCGCGACCCGGCACTGACCGAGCGCGACGTGATGGACTTCTGTAAAGAGCAGCTCACCGGCTACAAGAAGCCGAAGTACATCGAGTTCCGCACCGACCTGCCCAAGACGAACGTCGGCAAGATCCTGCGGCGCGAGTTGCGGGACAAGAAGGCGGCGTAATCAAGGTCGCTTTGCGTGCACGTGC